>CAMZLN010000171.1 GCA_947311465.1 uncultured Saprospiraceae bacterium | reverse complement strand
CCGCCGCTATCGCGCCTGGACTGCAGCCCTGTGTGCTTCAGATCTTTAATGCAAGAATTTTTGATTTCTCGTGTTTATGACTTCAAGGACGGCAAGACTTCAAGACTTCTTGATATCAAGATTTCGGGACAATTAGCAAAACCGTTTGCTTATTTACGCCTCTACCTTTGGTGTATTGAAATTCATATTAGGAAACTGATTACTTCCTAGTTCCTTAATAGGTCCAAACTGACCTTCAAATTTTACAATATTATCATGCAATGCTTTCAATAATCGCTTGGCATGTTGCGGAGAAAGAATAATTCTTGATTTTACTTTTGCTTTTGGAACATTGGGTACCAATCGAATGAAATCAACTACAAATTCTGAATTGGAATGTGATATAATCGCCATATTGGAATAAATACCATCCGCTACATCTTCTGGTAATTCTATATTAAGTTGATTCTGTGGTTTCTTATTTTCTGCCATTTTCTTTTTTTTGTGCAAGTTAGGTAGTTTTCTGTTTTAATGCAAATCTGCTTTTTTATAATTATCATATTTTTACCTAAATCCAACCCTAAAAGAAACTTTAATTGTATATTTGTTCATTATAAATTTTATTAATAAACGACAAAACAAGTAATGATGGCAAAAACGAAGAAGTTTAGAGCGGGAGTGCTTTGGGGAGATGAAGTAACTGAATTATTGAATTATGCGAATGAGAATAATTTCGCAATTCCTGCAGTAAATGTTGTAGGTACCAATAGTGCAAATGCTGTATTGGAAGCGGCTAGAGAAGTAAATTCTCCAGTGATTATTCAATATTCAAACGGGGGGGCATCTTTTACTGCGGGTAAAGGTTTGTCAAATGAAAATCAAAATGCAGCAGTTATTGGCGGTATCGCAGGTGCTATGCATATACACATTATGGCAAAGGAATATGGGATACCCGTAATCTTACATACGGACCATTGCGCTAAAAAATTATTGCCTTGGATTGACGGCTTGTTGGATGCTGGTGAACGTTTTTTCAAGGAGCGTGGATTTCCTTTGTATAGCTCACACATGATTGATTTGTCAGAAGAACCCATTGAAGAAAATATCGAGATTTGTGAAAAATATCTGAAAAGAATGTCAAAAATAGGCATGACTTTAGAAATTGAATTGGGAGTAACGGGGGGAGAAGAAGATGGGGTTGATAATACGGATGTTGATTCTTCAAAATTGTACACGCAACCTGAAGAAGTTGCTTTCGCTTATGAAAAACTTTCTAAAATAAGTGATAAATTTACTATCGCTGCTGCTTTTGGAAATGTTCATGGTGTCTATAAACCAGGTAATGTTGAATTGCGTCCTATTATCTTAAAAAATTCTCAAGAGTTTGTAAAAGAAAAATTTAAAACGGATGATAATCCAATCAACTTTGTCTTCCACGGTGGATCAGGTTCTTCTCGTGATGATATTCGTGCGGCAATAGAATACGGTGCTGTTAAAATGAATATTGATACGGATACACAATGGGCGTTCTGGGATGGAGTACGTGAATATGATATAAAAAATCATGATTATATGCAAGCTCAAATCGGGAATCCAGATGGAGATGATAAACCTAATAAGAAATTTTATGACCCTCGTAAATGGCTTCGTGCAGCAGAAGAATCAATGAAAGCACGAGTGATTTTGGCTTTTGAAGATTTGAATTGTTTGAATAGAAATGTGAAATAAATTTATTTAATGGTTTGAATGGTACAAAGGTACAAGGTTCAAGGTACAAATGGTACAAAGGTACAACGGTTCAAGGTTCAAATGGTACAAGGTACAAATGGTATAATGGTACAATGGTACAAGGTACAAATGGTACAATGGTACAATGGTACAAGGTACAAATGGTACAATGGTACAATGGTTCAAGGTTCAATGGTACAATGCTTCAAGGTTCAAGGTTCAATGGGTAGTCAAAATTTAGTTTATTATAAAAATTTAGTTGTGACAAACCATTGCACCATGCACCATGTACCCTTTGCCCCCTTTGCACCGTGTACCTTGCCCCCCTTTGCCCCGTGCACCTTGCACCTTTGCCCCCGTGCACGCTACCAAAAATTATCCTATCTTTGCAATAGAAAATAAACAACAAATGATATTAATCGCAGATAGTGGCTCTTCCAAAACGGATTGGGTTATTGTGGATGGAAAAGAAAAACACTTATATAAATCTCTTGGATTGAATCCATATTTTTTACGTTGGAATGAAATTCATGCAGAAATAAGGAAAGTACTTGATGGGCAATTTGACTTTTCAAAAGTGAACCAAGTTTACTTTTATGGATCTGGATGCACAGGTGAAGCTCAAATTGAAAAAGTGAAACTAGCCCTCAAACAATGTTTTGCTAATGCAGAATTAGTCGTTGATAGTGACATTTATGGCGCAATTCAAGCTACAGCGAATAATAGAACAGGAATTGTTTCTATTTTAGGGACAGGTGCAAATGCATGTTATTTTGATGGAGAAAAAATTCCCAAGCGTTCTCCTTCATTAGGATACTTGTTGGGTGACGAAGGTAGTGGAACATGGTTGGGGCGTGAATTGATTAGAGCTTTTGCTTATCAAGAATTGTCAGAAAAGATTCATTCTGATTTTGTGGCAGAATATCAAATAACTATCGAGCAGATTAAAAGAGAAGTTTATCAATTGCCGAAACCCAACACATATATTGCTTCTTATGCTCCATTTTTGAAAAAGCATTTGGATGATCCTTTTATTTATGACTTAGTTAAAAAATCTTTTTCTTTTTTTTATGAAAAACATCTGTCTAAATTGGTTGTGGATAAAAGTACTCCTTTTCATTTTGTGGGATCTATTGCATATCAATTTCAAGATGTTCTCAAGGAAGTTTTGGTTGAAAATGATTGTAAAATTGGAAATATCGTTGCAAAACCGATTGAAGGGTTGCTGAAAAGTAGTATTTTGGGTAATTGATTTGGCATACTCCAATTTATTGGAGTTCAAAGCTCTAGCATAGCATAGCATAATACCATCTTCTATTTTTCGTCCACGCCGTATTTTTCAAATAAATTTGAAATTCCAAAAGGCGTACTCCAATTTATTGGAGTTCAAGGTTCTAGCATAGCATAATACCATCTTCTATTTTTCGTCCACGCTGTATTTTTCAAATAAATTTGAAATTCCAAAAGGCGTACTCCAATTTATTGGAGTTTAAGGCTCTAGTCTAGCATTTTATTGATGTTTAAAGGAATAGGAAATGGAATTATATTTAGCACTTGAGCTTGACTAACAATTTAAGTGATTTTATTTATCTAAAATTGATTTCTTAACTTGATCGCCCCATTTCTCCATTTCCATCAACACATTATGGAGGCTTTTTCCAAAGTCAGTGACTTTATACTCAACTCTTGGTGGTGTTTCATTATATTTTTTCCTACTCAAAAGACCATCTCTTACAAGTTGTTTTAATTGTTCAGTAAGTACTTTTCGCGAGATTGCAGGAATACGAGCAGATATTTCTCCAAACCGCAGGGTTCTGTCACCAAGTATGTAAAGGATTATGGTCTTCCATCTTCCGCCTATATAACCAAGTGTAGTGGTTATAGGGCAATCGCTTATTTCTTTAAAATCTGTCATGTTGTTGGTTACTTTATGGTTACCACTATTTTCATCGTTACCAAATAGTAACAGGTACAAATATAAACTATTATTTGTTACTTTGTGTAACTGATTTGAATTATTAATTAATTAAAACAAAAAAACATGAATAATCTAAAGGATAAAGTTTGTATTGTAACTGGGAGTACATCTGGAATCGGACTGGTTACCGCAAAGGAATTGGCTAAAATGGGGGCAACCACTATATTGGTTGCAAGAGATAAAAATCGTGGAAAAGCGGCATTGGCAGAGGTAATTGAATATTCAAAAAATGAGCATACGGATTTATTATTTTGCGATTTCTCATCGCGATCATCTATTATCTCATTTACAGATTTATTTAAAAAGAAATATAATCGCTTGGATATTCTTGTTAATAATGCCGGTATGATAAGTAATAAAAGAATCGAAACGGATTCGGGAATTGAAATGACGTTTGCAGTGAACCATTTGGGATATTTTATGACTACAAATTTATTATTAGACTTATTAAAAGATACGCCAGCTTCTCGTATAGTTGTAGTTGCATCAGATTTACATTTTCGTGGAAATATAGATATTGACAACCTGATGCATAAAGAAGATTATGATGGTTTTAGGGCATACAGTGATTCTAAATTGGCGAATGTTTTATTTACTTATAAATTGGCTGATATTTTAAAAGATTATGACACAACTATTAATGCGGTACATCCTGGTGTGATAAAAACGAAATTTGGTGTAGAAGATAGGACTTCGAATCAGACTTTCCCAATGGGTAGAATAAGTCCAGATGATGGAGCGAAGACTTTGATTTATTTGAGTACTTCTCTTGATGTCAAGGGTGTATCGGGTAAATATTTTAATCAAATCAATATGGAGCGATCAGCAGAAATGTCTTATGATAAAGGGCTAATAGATGAATTTTGGAGAAAAAGTATTGAATACAGTGCTATGATATAGATTTATTATAAGTAGTTGGACACATGTTTTTATGTGTATATTTTTAAATAAATTTTGTTCAAATCAACCGCAGGAAGGTAGGGGAGGCATAGTCCCATGCTGTCAAGGCTTTATAACGAAGAGTTGGGCAAAATTTATAAAAAAATATGTGTCCAGCTACTCGTATATTAGTTACTTCTCGGTTACCACTATTTTTAGGGTTACCAAACGGTGACAGTTACAAATGTAAACTATTATTAGTATCTTTATGTAACAAGTATGATTTATTATTTTATTAATTATTAATGGTTCTTTTAAAATCCCGTATTTAGATAAAAGAACTTTAAAAAACAAAAAAATGATTTTAGTAACAGGTTCAACAGGAGCGTTTGGAAGTGCCGTCTTAACAAAACTTCAAGAAAAAAATATTGCAAATAGAGCAGTATCATTTGAAACTTCATTGGATTGGAATAATCCAGAAACCTTTGAAATAGTATTAAAAGGAATTGAAAAAGTATTTTTGATTTCTCCTCCTAATTTTGTCGATTTTGATAAGAAAATTGTTCCATTTATAGAGATGGCAAAAAAGGAAAAGGTGAAGTTTATTTTACTTTCTACCTTGTTTGGTACAGAGAAAAATCCAGATAGTACATTTGGGAGGACTGAAAAAATAGTAGCGGAGAGTGGTATTAATTACGCTATTATCAGACCTAATTTTATTTTCCAAAATTTTATCAATTATGATATCCAGTCTATAAAAAGTGGTAGAATTTACTTACCTACCAAGAATAGCAAGACGTCTTATATTGATGTAAATGACGTAGCCAATGCAAGTGCTGTCATTTTGGAAAAACCAGAGAAGCATTTCAGTAAAACTTATACTTTGACTGGAAGTGAATCTTTGAGTCATCAACAATTTGCAGAGACGTTTAGTCGTGTTTTAGATACAAAAGTAATCAATATTGCACCAAGTAATAAGGAATATAAAGATACCTTGAGTAGTTACAATTTGCCACCAGAATTGGTCGATTTCATGGGGGCTTTATACGCTGGAATCGAATCGGGTGCTTTTACAACTACAACAAATGACTATCAATTAATTACGGGTAAATACCCAATTACGGCAAAGGAATTTGTGGAACAAAATCGTTTGATTTTTAGTGATTAATTATAGTTTATACTAGAATTACACTTTTAAAAATAGCCCGTGAAACTCTAAATTTTACGGACTATTTTTTGATTAAACCACTGAAAATTTCTACTCAAATGGTGTTTGATACTCACTCTTATTCAAATAATATGGTCTGTGATAGTTTAGCTACCTTTGAATATTCATTGTGAAATTTATAGTCTGATGATATTTGAAAAATAAAAACGATTTTAAAAAGACATTCAACTCTTACGATTTTAAAAAGGATTCATTTACTTTAGCATTTTAAAATATTAATTCAGATGGCAAATAGAATATATAAGGTCTTAGGGTTGATGTCGGGCAGCTCACTAGATGGCTTGGACATTGCTTATTGCGAATTTTCAGTAGACAAAACTGCCGATAATCCAATTGATAATTGGAAATTAATTTTATCCACAACAGTCCCTTTTACAGAAATGTGGGTTGCACGACTTGCCAATTTGCCTAGTCGTACCGCTTATGATTTTGTCAAAACCAATACTTTTTTTAGTCATTATTGCGGTGGAATGATTAATGAATTTATTGAAAATAATAATCTTGATGTTGATTTTATAGCATCTCATGGACATACTATTTTTCATTATCCTGATAAACGATTGACTGTACAAATTGGAGATGGTGCTGCCTTGGCTGCTGTGACAGGTTTGCCAGTGATTAATGATTTTAGAACTCATGACATCGCTATCAATGGTGAAGGGACGCCTATTGCTCCAATTGCAGATAAATTATTATTTCACGGATATGATTTTTATTTGAATTTGGGCGGAATTGCAAATATCTCCATGCCTTCAAATAAGGGGATGATTGCCTTTGATATTTGTCCTGCCAATCAAATTTTAAATGCTTTGGCAAAAGAATTGGATTTGGAATATGATAAAGATGGTTTGGTTGCAAGGGGAGGGGTAATTGATAATGAGTTTTTTGAAACGATTAATGAACATCCATATTACAAGAAAAAATATCCAAAATCATTAGATAATAATCAAGTTTATCAGATGTTCACTTTGGCTTTTTTGGAAGCAGAGGGGAGTTGGCAAAATAAATTACATACTGCAACTCAACATATTGCTTTTCAAATAGCCAAAACTTTATTGGAAATGAGTGATGGAAGTGAAAAAACGCTTTTTGTTTCTGGTGGGGGAGCGTTTAATGTTTTTTTATTAGAATCTATTCATAACTTTGCTTCAAATATTAAGATTGTCATTCCCGATAGGGAAATAATTATGTTTAAAGAAGCAATTTTGATGGGCTTGATGGGCGTTTTACGGGCAGAGAATATCCCCAATTGTTTGGCTACTGTAACGGGAGCAGATCAAGATACTATTGGGGGGGCAATTTATCAAGGAACGAAAAAAATGCTATGATTAATAAAAGTGATAAAATATTGGTTACAGGGGGGACTGGATTTTTGGGCTCTTATTTACTTCGTTATTTAGTGGATAATGGATATACAAGTATTGTTGCTTTGAAAAGAGTTACAAGTCGTATGGATTTAGTAGAACCTATCAAAACTAAAGTGGAATGGGTGGAAGGTGATATTTTGGATTTAGGTGTGTTGGAAGATGTTATTTCACGTGTTGATTATGTATTTCATTGTGCCGCTATGGTGTCTTTTTTTCCTAAAGATGCCAAAAGAATGTCGAAAGTAAATGTGGAAGGTACTGCCAATTTAGTAAATTTATCTTTGGAATATAATATTAAAAAATTCATTCACGTAAGTTCAACTGCTGCTGTCGGGCGAAGAAAAAAACTGACTGAAATTGATGAAAAAACCAACTGGGAAAGTTCGGACTACAATTCTAGATATGCAATCACTAAGTTTCTTTCTGAACAAGAAGTTTGGAGAGGGCAAGCAGAAGGGTTGAATATCGCTATTGTGAATCCGTCTGTCATTATGGGCAGTGGATTTTGGAATGAAGGACCTGCTGCTTTTTTTAAAATGGTATGGAATGGATTGAAATTCTATTCTACAGGTAAAACTGGCTTTGTCGATGTCCGTGATGTGGCAAAATTTATGATTTTATTGCTGGAAAGCGATATTGAAGGAGAAAGATATATATTAAATGGGCAAAATCTTGATTTTAGATATGTTTTCAATACCATCGCACTTCACTTGGGTGTGAAAAAACCTTCTATAAAAGTTACTCCATTTTTGGAAGCAATCTCTTGGCGATTATTGGCTATTCCTGCTTTTTTTACTGGAAAAGCACCTGCAATTACAAAAGAAACAGCACAAAGCAGTGGTAGAATTTTTCTTTATGATAATTCAAAATCGAAATCTGCATTCAATTTTAAATACACAGATATTGAAAATACGATCAAAGAGAGTGCTTATTTGTTCAAAAAGGCACAAAAATATGACTTAAATCATGCTTTTTTACCGTTAAATTAGCGTTATATACCATTCAAGAATTTATCTCATTTATAGTTGATTTTTTCCTTTAAAATACATAACTTTGTAGTATAATTATACCTTCCATTTAGGTTACTCCCTTATCCTATTAAACCGAACACTTACACTTTTTTTTGAACATGTGGTATTAAAAAACTATGAACAAATTAGGATATTTATTATTGATATTTGCAACAACTTTTTTTGCTTGCAATCAAGCTGTTACAGGAACTGATGAAACTCTTGACATAGACTTGATTGAGTCTATTCGTGATCATACACCCGATCATAATGTAGATTATTTTATCTTTCCTAATCCAAAAATTTTATCAAAAATTCCAAATCAGGATCCGAGAAATAAATTGACTAGAGAAAAAGTCGAATTAGGTAAACTATTGTATTTTGAAACTGGTTTAGCGCAAAATCCTAAAAATGAAGTTTGTAGAGAGACATATTCTTGTGCTTCTTGCCATATTGTAACCAAAGGATTTACTCCTGGTGCAATGCAAGGTATCGCAGATGGGGGTATTGGATTTGGGAATGATGGCGAAGGTAGGGTTTTGATGAATTCTTATGCTGCCGATGATGCAGATGTTCAAGGGATTAGACCTTTGAGTATGTTGAATTTGGCGTATGTTACTAATACTTTTTGGAATGGTCAGTTTGGTGCTAAAGGTGTAAATGTCGGAACCGATGATGTGTGGGCTGTAGAAAATGATAGAACTGAAGTGAATCATTTGGGATATGTTGGGCTTGAATCACAAAATATTGAAGGATTTCCTTTGCATAGATTAGTGATTAATGATAAAATTTTAGATGAATATGGTTATAGAGCGTATTTTGATGCGGCTTATCCTCAAGTTGATGAGCAAGAGCGATATACTTCAGAAGTAGCTTCTTTTGCAATGAGCGCATATTTACGTACACTTATGACAACAGATGCACCTTTTCAGAAATTTTTAAAAGGGGATAAAAGCGCTATGACGCTTTCTCAAAAGAAAGGGGCAAAGTTGTTTTTTGGAAAGGCTAGATGTATTTCTTGTCATGATGGTACTTCTTTCAATAGTATGAATTTTTATAGATTAGGAACTGCTGATATGTATGCATCTGGTGGAATCGGAACGTCTCCTTATGACAAAAAGAATCTTGGAAGGGGTGGATTTACTGGAAATGATGATGAATTGTATGCCTTTAAAGTACCGCAACTCTATAATGTAGGTGATTACGCTACTCTTTTTCACGGAAGTAGTAAGCGTAGTGTACGTGAAGTTGTGGAGTATAAAGTGGCTGCTCGTTCTGAAAATCCAAGAATTTCTAACAATGAACTTGCGGATCGTTTTCAACCTATTGACAATATGTCCGAAGAAGATATTACGAATTTAGTTGATTTTCTTGAAAATGGACTTCGTGATCCTAATCTTATTAGATATGTTCCTGAAACACTTTTATCTGGGAATTGCTTTCCTAATAATGATGTGGTTTCTAAACAGCAAATGGGGTGTGAATAAAAGATTATAAGATGAGTCAGTCGCAACTTCGTTACTCCTTAGATTAGGGGATGAGTTGAATTTCCAAAGGACATTATTGTTTGGAAATAATCTTATTTTCTAAACGTCAACTTATCCAGTCTCGACTTAGGAGAGCCGACTCATCTATCATCAACTTATCAAATATCCCTAATAACCATCATCAATCTCCAAATTTGCGGACGCCAACTCAGAAAAAGCATGTTTATCATTCACTTTTTTAGCAACAGCCATCCCTTCTTTGTAGGTTAGTAGGGCTTTTTCTATTTGATTTTGTCGGACATACAATTTTCCTAGATGATAATAGAACCCCACATAATCTGGTGTGTTCGTCTTCATTTTTAAGTAAAACTCTAATGCTTTTTCATCATTTTTAGATCCTTCATACTCTTTTGCGATAGCAAAATTTAGAAATGCATCTTTGGGTGCTTTTTCTAGGAATCCTAGTAATTGATTGAGTCTGTCCATTTTATTTTTGATATTTACGGGTAAAGGACGGGATAATTTGGTTTAAAACAAAATTATATGGCGCTTCAAATTTATTTGAAGAAATGCAAAATAGAATGTATTATATGGCATTATTTATAAAATTGCGTAACTTCAATTATTAATATAACGATTATTTTTATTTCATCAATTCCAATCCTTTTAAAACCCGCTCCCAACGAAACCCATCCAAAAATTAAGAAATATTTATCAAATTTTCTATATTTGCAGCGAAAAATTAAACTATCTGAAAATGATACCGTTTAACTCTTGATATTTGGACTTAAATTTGAAAGAATAGTCTTGAAAGAAATACAACAATCATAAAAATATATAAAAATGAAAATACTGGTTTGCGTTACTAAAACACCAGAAACCACTGCGAAAATCGCTTTTGCAAATGGAAATACTGAATTCGATACCAATGGTGTGCAATTTATTATGAATCCTTATGATGAATGGTATGCGTTGGTGAGAGCCTTAGAATTAAAGGAAGCTCAAGGCGGAGAAGTAGTATTGATAAATGTAGGAGATAGTAGCAACGATTCGGTGATTCGAAAAGGATTGGCAATTGGAGCGGACAAAGCTGTTCGAGTGGATGCAAGTGCAAATAATGCGCTTGGTGTAGCAAAAGAAATTGCAAATTATGCTAAAAGTGAAGGCTTTGATATGATATTCACAGGTAAAGAATCTATTGATTATAACAGTGCGTCAGTAGGGGCAATGTTGTCTGAATTGTTGGATTATCCCTTTGTTT
>CAMZLN010000170.1 GCA_947311465.1 uncultured Saprospiraceae bacterium | reverse complement strand
TTGTTTTCTCGCAAAGGCGCAAAGGCGCAAAGATAATGAGTCAATGTTTTCTCGCAAAGACGCAAAGGTATCATTCCATCATTATATCATTATATCATTATATCATTGCATCAACTCAGTACATGACCCCATCATCCCATACATCAAATTAACCTGTCACATTTTGTCAAAAAAACGTTTGTAGATTCACGAAAATTCAATGATGTTTGTTTCAAATCAAATAAGAATTCTCTAAAAAAACATTTCCTCCCTGGAAAATTCCATCTAATAGTATTACCCCTCTTTTTAAACAAGTTATAATTATAGGTCTTCGATTTATTCGCTGGCTTTGGAATAAACACATTTTAACAAAAAAAATTATGAGTATTACAACAAAGTGGGGATTGTTGTTATTTTTCGTGTGCCAAAACTTTTTATCTTTTTCACAAGAGCTAAATAAATACAACCATATTGGGAATGAGATGTATTATCATCTTTCTTTTCCTGATATACCATCGAAAAATCAAAAACAAATGTTGGATGATACAGGAATTCATTTTGTTCATTATGAAGGAAATAATACCTATTTGATTTCAGCTTCTATAAATAAAAAACTTAATTTTAGTAATTCTGGAATAAGTATTCAAGCATATCTGCCTGAAATAGATTCAAAACTTGGATTTGATTTATCAAAGATTAATCGTCCACTTATCGATGGAAATAAATTAGCATTATCAGTTTCCTTTTTCAATTACATAGATCATGAGTATAAAGTAAATTTGGTTAAATCTCATGGAGGTATTATTAAGAAAAATTTAAGTGAAAATATTCATTTAGTAAATTTACCGCTGTCTCAAATTTTAGAATTGGCTAAATATGTGGGGGTGGCTCGTATTGATTTGGCATTGGAAGATTTAACATTATTTAGTACTTCATCTTCAATTATTCACCATGCAAATGTGCTTTCAAATCAATATTATGGTGAAAACTTGAATGGAAATGGTATAGTTATCGGTATTGGGGATGGAGGAAAACTGGGGGAACATATTGATTTTTCTGATGCGTGGATTTCAATGTCGAATGAGCCTTCCAATAAAAACCATCAAAATCATATTGTTGGGGCTATTTCTGGTCAAGGAAATTTGAATCCATTTTTTCCTGGGTACGCTAGTAAATCAAAATTGATAATTGAGAAAGTTGAGGGCATCATTTATAATACAGAGGAGTATATAAGTAATCATAAAATGTCCTTGACAAATAATGCTTATGGTATCGAAACTGTTGATTTTGAAGAAGATTATAATTCCTTTTCGGCTTTAGTAGATCAACAAATACTGGAAAATGATGCATTGCTTCATGTTTTTGCTGCGGGAAATTTTGGTGAAAAGCAAATAGCAAATTTCCCGAAAGGGTATCGAACAATCGCAAAATATACGGCTTCTTCAAAAAATTCTCTAACGGTGGGGGCTGTAGATGAAAATCATAAAATTGCTCCATTTTCAAGTAAAGGACCGGTGTTTGATGGACGGATAAAACCTGAAATTACCGCTATGGGGGTCAAGTGCTTTTCAACAGGTACAAAGAACCAATATTACGCAGAAAGTGGGACTAGTATGTCATCTGCTGCGGTGACAGGAGTGCTCAGTTTGTTGTATCAGGAGTATGTTAATATCAATGATGAGTTGCCAAATTCAGGACTTATGAAGTCTATTTTGTGTAATACCGCAGATGATTATGGAAATTTGGGACCAGATTTCCAATATGGATTTGGAGTATTGAATGCTTTGAGAGCAATGAAAGTTTTAAAAAATAATCAATTTTATTCTGGAACTTTATCTCAGTTTCAAGAAGTTGAAAATATACTAGAAATACCCGAAGGGTTGGAAGTTGCCAAAGTTCTATTGTACTGGGATGATGCTCCTAGTTTGACGCAAAATAGTTTGATTAATGACTTGGATATCAAATTAATTGATCCTAATGGAAATGAAATTCTGCCTTTAGTTTTAAATCCTGATGGTGATTTGACCGCTCTTGCATCTTCCGGAATCGACAACATTAATAATATAGAACAGATTTATATTAAAAAACCTATTGCTGGAAATTATAAAATAATCGTAAAAGGAAGTAAAATTCCTAATGAGAATTGGACTTTTTGGGTGACTTATGATTTTATTAAACCAGAATTAATTGTGACCTATCCAATGGGTGGAGAATCTATTCTTTCTGACCATTTGATCAATATCACTTGGGATACGGATATCACGAATCAGCAACCTTTGTCGGTTAAATATTCAATTGATAATGGACTGTCTTGGGAGATAATTGCTGATAATATCGCTCCACAAAAAAGGAATTTAATTTGGCGAACGCCTAAAAATATCGCTTCCAATACGTTGATTAAAATTGCAAAAAAGAATCAAATTAGTTATGATATTTCAGAATCGTTCAGTATGCTTTATCGTCCTGAAGAACTGGAATTTATTGGCGATTGTAATGATAGAACTTTGAACTGGAATTCTTATAATCCGGAAAATAAATTTCAAGTTTATTGGTATTCTGAAGGGAAAATGATGCCTTTTGGAACGCCTAAAATAGAAAATGAAATTAATATTGATATTGATTTAGAAGAGAATAAAACATATTGGTTTGCTGTTTCTGCAATTACGCCTGATGGTAAAGAAAGTATGAGAGCTAATGCTATAAAATTTAAAAATGATTGTGGAATTGTTTCTACTGCTGATGATATTGATACTATCCAACAATCTTTATCTACATCGGCTTATCCAAATCCTGTTTCAAATCATTTGGTTTATGAAATCATCTCTAATTTTTCAAAAAATGTGGAAATTAAAATTGTGGATGTGGATGGAAAAATAATTTTTAAATCTAATGAAGAATTGGCAAGGGGTAAAAATGAATTCTATTTTCCAATATTTAGTAAATTATCAGCGGGGTATTATTTCGTTTCTGTTAAAGATGAAAATGGAATTTTAACGGATAAAATATATCATTATTAACTTTTCAGGAGAGAAGTTGATACGATTAAATCAATAGATTTTTAACTCAACGGCGTAGCACTCAACTAAAATATAAACATATTAATTCACCATATTACTTACAATAGGACTTTTAAGAAAGCTCGAAACGAATCAAATTTAGTTAGTTTAATTAGTTAGTTAATTGGGGGACATTTTTAGGATGTCTCCCTTTTTTTTGCCTATGAAATTTATTTTAGTGTTTCAAACCAATACTCCGTTAGAAATTAAGCTATAATTTTAGAGAAGATATTCCACAACATAACCTGCCCCGCCTACATTTTCCCTCGAATAAGAAATAATTTGAAGTTTAGTCTTCAAAAAATAGGTATATCTTTAAAAAATCTTCAAATTCTTCCTTCTTCTTCGTTGAAAACTCCAACGGGACTTGCTATGTTGTTCGCTATTGTGATACATTTTTGACCCCGAATTCTCATTCGGGGTTAGTTTTGGTAAACCCCGTTGGGGTTGCATACTTTTCATATTCCTTTTTCGCTGAACAAGTTTTCCTAACGGAGTATTGATGTTCAGAGTTTAAGTTTTTTATTTTACTATAATTTATAGGACTCTTGCCGTTGATTCGTATTATTTAAATTCAACTAAAATTTGACCTTTATCAACAGCGTCGCCTGATACTACAGATAAGGTTTTAATGACGCCATCAATGGGTGATTTTATCATATTTTCCATTTTCATTGCTTCCAAAACAAGTAAGGTATCTCCTTTCTTCACTTGGTCTCCCGCTTTGATTTGGATGCCGAGTACTAATCCAGGCATTGGAGCATTGACATCTTTAATATCAACTACATCAGAAGACACCAATCCCATTTTATCGATCAGTAGATCGAATTGGTCTTTGATTTGGATATCATAATGATTACCATTTATTTTCAAGGCCATCTTTTTTCCTTCACGATCAAAATGAACCGTTTCAATTTCATATTTGATATTATCCACTAAACAATGAATAGAACCATTTTGATTGTTGATGATATCCAACGATTCAAGGTCATTGACATTTAAATCAAAAACATCATCATTTACAAGAACATTGTACTCGTTATTTTTCATTATTTTTATTTTTTTGAATGGGATCTATTTTTCCAATTTTTGAAGAAAACGTTGTTTCGAATATGGTGAAAAGTATATAATTAACAAAGAAAGGTATTAAAAAAAACTTTGATTCTGGATGGTAATTTTTATAATAAAAAAATACAATTCCAACTGACAAAAACATTTTTATCATGATATTTGAAAAGATAAATCGGATAAAAGCATTCTTGTCCGATAATTGAACGATTTTTAATCCTTTTTCAAATACATATATGGAGAAGCCAACAAAAATAAACAAACTTTGTATTCC
>CAMZLN010000169.1 GCA_947311465.1 uncultured Saprospiraceae bacterium | reverse complement strand
TATGATATTATGGGTATGATTATTTTGGTATAATTATTTTGGTATGATTTTTGGTATAATTTTTTTGGTATTATTTTTTTGGTATGATTTTTTGGGTATGATTGTTTTTTGGATGAGGTTGATGGGTGGTTTGAATGCAATTAGGATTTAATCGTAACAATTTTATTACATGATTCGTTTAGTAAAATAAAATAAAGAGAATGGCAAATAAATATTTAAATTATATCACCGACGAGCATCTTTTTGAATGTATTGAAAATTTGCACAATTCATACTTACGAGCAAAAGCAAATATTACGAAGAGTAAATTTTATAGGAATAAAATTGATACGATAAAACTTACTTTTGATTACAAATTCAATGAAATGTGCAATTTATCTATTTTTAAATTTTCCCAACCTTTCCCACAAAATCTCCCAATTCAGAAATAACATGTATGAAATACATTCCTTGGCTTGAATTACCTAAATTCAATTGAAAAATACTTTCATCAATATTTGTTTGGTTAAAAATCAATTGCCCATTGGAATTGAAAACTTGAATTTGTTTTATTTTTTCTAGGGATTGGATTTGTATAAAATCAGTAGTAATAGTTGGAGAAATATGAACAGTATTATTATTGATATTATGAATAACATTTGTTTGTTTCCCTCCAAAATGGTAGATCAAATCATTCAAAGGAATATCAGCAGTAGTCACATCAAGAAACTCTAGGTTACAGGTTCGAATAATTGATGGATTCAATGCTGATTTTTGAAGCATCCATATATCTCCAATTATAGGTTCATCATCCACATCACTAATATCATGTATGAAACCAATATCGACATTCGTATTTTTATCCAAATCTATAGGGCCATAATGAAATTCAACACTACCATCATGTTCAAAAAGCCATAATTGATAGTTGGCTATGCCATCATGACTATTATTTTGAGAATGTAAGTTTTTCCATTGTATTTTATAAATTCTCTTATTGCCAGAACCAGATATTTCATAAGCAACAGATGTAGCAATCATATTTTTATTATCAAGAAGCATAGGAAAGATTATATGCGTGTTTTCATATTGATATAGATCATCCGTCAAGACGAATCCACCAGAAAATACAAAGAAATCTGTAATTTTATCTTCAAACAGATTAACACCAAAAGGAAGTGTCACTTTTACAGTAGTATCTTGTGAAGGATTCTCAATTAAGTAGTTTGGATTTTCCAATTCTTGATAGACTCCATTCATGACTGTGAAATTATAGGGTATTTTATGTGTGTTGTCTTTAAAATTATCAATTGGAGTAAAAGTATAGACACGTTGCGATTCAGGATTAAAAATGGGTAATTCATCCAAATTTCGAAATGAGCAAAGTGTCATAATTTGACTTTGAGTTGCTGTTCCTTGCAATGCCCAATAAGATTGAAAATCACAATTGTTTTCAAAAACATTATATCCTATTCCACTTTGAAGATCTTCAAAGTTTTCGACAAAACCAATATCTAGGTCTCCATAGCGATATTCTATTTTTCCATTTTTGTATAACCAAATTTGAAAATCTAAAGCACCAAATTCCCCTTCATGAGTATTATATCGCTTTGCGTTTTTCCATTCAATTTTTACAATATCCGCTTCAATTTTATAGGAAACCAATTCTACAGAGTCATATTTCACTTGAGCTGCAAAGAGCATATTTCCATCCGCTAACCATCTATCGTTTTTTTCAAAAAGATGAGTACCTATTGATCCAAAAGGAGTGATATATAAAGTAGAAGTAATTTCATCAAAAAATGGGAAATCGAAAGGAAGATTGATCTCTACAGCAGTATCTTTTTTGATGTTTTCAAATAAAACATTCTCCGCATTTAATGCTTCAAAATTAGATTCTGAAACTTCTAATCGAAAAGGAAATTCTTGAGCACTTAGATTTGAAATAAATAGAAAAAGAGAAATAGTAAAAAGTAGATTTTTCATAAAAAATAGGGTTAGTTATGATGCAAATTACAAAAAAAACAACAATACTTCAATATATCAGGACGCATTGTGATATTTATTTTCGTAGTAATGATTCATCAATGGTCATGCCATCGAAGTGATTCATCTAGATATTATCTCCAATACCAATTCCTTCGTCAATTTCTGTCCATTTGCCGCCTTCCGAATATCATCAAACATAAATCGAAAATCACAACCTGCCTTCCATTGACTACACCCATAAGCCGTTTTTCCTTTGACAATAATCCCTTTTTTACATTTTGGACATGGAGCTACATCTTTTTTAGGTTTTGATGTGGTCTTTTGAATTGTTTGGTTGGCAGAAATCAATTTTAAACTATAATCTCTTTCGAAAACAAGCTTGCCATTGACTTTTTGAGTACCATTTTTAAAACCCTTGAGATTGACAGTTGATCCTTTTGCAATGAGTCTTTTAATTTGATTGTCAGAAATCTTTTTACCCATAAACTCAAAGGGTACTCTCATCGAACAACCCGTTTTGTATTCACTACATCCATAGGCGGTTTTTCCTTTGAGTAACTTTCCTTTTCTGCATTTTGGACACGTTAAACCAGCCACTGTTAATTTTGACGTTGGTGATGTTTTTCGAGATCTTTTATTGGCAACTCTCTTTGTAGGTGCAGCAATTCTTCTAGTGACCTTTTCCATTCTTACTTCAGTCACAAGGTTATCAATCATTGTTTTCATTTCAATGATAAATTTTCCAGCTTTGTAATTTCCTGCTTCAATTTCTTTCAATTTCTTCTCCCATTGACCCGTCAATTCGGCGGAAGTAAGCAGTTTATTTTGAATGGTGTCAATCAATTGGATACCTGTTTCTGTAGCATGGATTTGCTTTCGAATCCGTTTTGAATATTTTCTTCTAAACAATGTTTCAATGATGTTGGCTCGTGTAGATGGACGACCGATTCCATTTTCCTTCATCAATTCTCGAAGTTCTTCATCGTCCACTTTTTTACCAGCGGTTTCCATGGCTCTCAACAAGGTTGCTTCTGTATAATATTTTGGTGGTTTGGTTTGTTTCTCTTGAAAAGATGGTTCATGTGGACCAGATTCTCCTTTTGTGAAACTAGGTAATGGGGTATTTTCTTTTTTATTATCAGATTTTTTGCTAGGAGGTAGGACGACCCGCCATGCTGGTTCGATAATTTCTTTTCCTGTAGTTTTGAATTGCACTTTTTGTACTTCACCAAGAACAACGGTATTTGAAATGATACAATCAGGATAAAATGCCATGATAAATCGCCTTGTAATGATATCGTACACTTGTAATTCTTGCCCAAATAGATTTTTTTGAATCCCCGTAGGAATTATCGCATGGTGATCTGTGACTTTATTATTATTAAATACCTTTCCCGTTTTTCTGATTTTTTTACCTAAAAGGGGTTGTGTAAACTGATTGTAATTGGTCAATTGCTTTAAAATCCCAGGAACTTGTGGATACACATCATCTGGCAAAAATGTGGTATCAACTCTAGGGTAAGTGACCACTTTTTGTTCATACAATTTCTGAACAGTCTTCAACGTATTCTCAGCTGTTAATCCAAATTTATTATTACAATAAACTTGCAGTCCTGTCAAGTCAAACAACTTGGGTGGATGTTCTTTTCCTTTCTTTTTGGAAACGGAAGTGATTTCAAATGGATGACCAGTAATCTTTTCCAATAGGGCTTGTCCATCTTCCTTTTTTGAAAACTTGCCTTTGACACAATTGAAGTCTGCCTTTCTATATAAAGTATGTAATTCCCAATAAGTTTCTGGTTTAAAATTGACGATTTCTTTGTGTCTGTGTACCAGCATTGCAAGCGTAGGTGTTTGTACTCTACCTACGGACAACATTTGTTTGAAGCCGCCATATTTAAGTGTGTATAATCGAGTGGCGTTCATTCCTAAAAGCCAATCTCCAATCGCTCTAGAGCTAGCAGCATAAAACAAATTATCATAATCCGAAGCAGGTTTTAAATTTTGAAATCCTTTTCGGATAGCTTGAGATGTCAAAGATGAAATCCATAATCGTTCTACCTTTCCTTTATATCCTGCATGTTTGATGACCCATCGTTGGATCAATTCCCCCTCTGTTCCTGCATCACCACAGTTGATAACAAGTGTCGCTTTTTTGAATAATTTTTTGATTGTCCCAAATTGCTTTTTGACCCCTGTATTATTGATGAGTTTTATGTCAAATTTTTCTGGGAGCATAGGAAGACTATCGAGATCCCATCTTTTCCAATGTGGTTTGTAGTCATTGGGTTCGAGTAGAGTGCAAAAGTGCCCGAAGGTCCATGTGACTTGATATCCATTTCCTTCAAAATAACCATCCATTCTCGTTTTAGCACCCAGTATGAAGGCGATTTCTTTTGCTACGCTGGGTTTTTCGGCGATGCATACTTTCATGTTTGTTTTTTGGTGAAGATAGGGAATTTTTGGGAAAGTGGTGGTGCGTCTGTGGCTACGGGGGGAACAAAAAAAAGTAGACACTTTAGTAAGTGTCTACTTTTTAGTAATTTAATCGCAAATTAGATGAATTTTCACCTAATTAATTATTATTTTACTTCAAAAGTAATTTTTACATTTACTCTGAAAGCTGTTACTTTTCCGTTCTTAACGACAACACTTTGTCCTTGAACGAAAGCAGATTTAACATTCTTTACAGATTTAGCTGTTCTTTCAACTGCTTTTTTAGTTGCATCTTCCCATGAT
>CAMZLN010000168.1 GCA_947311465.1 uncultured Saprospiraceae bacterium | reverse complement strand
GGTGATATAATTTAAATATTTATTTGCCATTCTCTTTATTTTTTTTTTACTAAACGAATCATGTAATAAAATTGTTACAATCGAATCCTAACCTTCAAACCACCCCTCAACCTCATCCAAAAAACACTCATTTCATTTACAACAAAAACACAAAACAAAAATAACTAGGATTTATCACTAAATCCTAGTTATCTCTCATTATTATCAATAAAAAAGGACAATAAATGTCATTATACATCAATGTTCATGTACCTTCTCCCCTTGCTTGGAACGAGCATAAACAAAATATGCTCCCTTGGTCACAATTTTTGTTCCAGCAGGAAATTCATCCAATAATTTCACAGACACAAATCCATCTGTAGCAGTTCCAGGTACAACCATGATTTTTGTAAAATCAATCTCATCCGCTTTGGAGTCTTCTTTTCCAACATAGATAAAAGATGCACCTTCATCTTGAACGACAGCGGACTCAGGAACGGCAAAAACAGTCTTATCATTCAACCAAATCTTTGCAGAGATAAATAAATCCTTGATAAATTTTGGACGTTTCCCTTCTAAATGACCATGAATTCTCACGGTTTTATTGTCTGTATCAAACTCTTTTCCGATTACATGTACTTCCCCATCATAAATATTATTTCCTAATGCTGGTACTACATAAGTGATTCTTTGATGTTGTGATACATTGGCAATATCTTTCTCAAAAACATCCAATTCTAAATGCAAATGATTTTCGCTTACAATTTCCAACAATTGTTGTTCGGGTTTTACAAACATTCCATTATGCATTTCTATGGAAGTGATATATCCAGATATGGGTGCAATAATTGGTATTTGTTGCTTAAAATTGCCTTGCAAAACATCAGATGTATTGATACCGATATATTTCAAGTATTTTTCCGTTCCCAATTTTTGAGCTCTCTTTTTAGAAACTTCAGATTGTAATTTCTGAACGTTCTTTTCCACTCCTGCATTTGCAGATAATAAAGATTGTTGTCTAGCCAATTCCTGTTCTAAGAAAATTAATTCCGCATTGATTTCCATCAAGGCTTGTTGCTTTTCAATCAATACGGGATTTTCCAATTGGGCAATAATAGCTCCCTTTTTAATATAGCTTCCTTCTACATATCGACTACTATTTTGAGTTACAAAACCTTCTGCCTTGGCACTTACTGAAGAATATGCATCTGGTGGCAAACCCAAAGTTCCAGTTGCACTCACAAAATCACTAATTTTTATTTTTGAAAAATCTCCAAATTGTAAATCTATAGATTCTACTTGTTGTTTTGTTAAATGCAGGGCCCCTTCAGATTCTTCATGATCGTGACCATGTTCATCTACAACTTGTTGCTCTACATGATTATTTTGTACTTGTTTTTCTGAATCAGAATTACAGCTCCAAAAAAGCGACAATATTCCGATTATTAAAATATATTTATTATTCATTATTTTATTTTTATTGTTATTAAATACTATTCGATGAATTATTATTTCCAAAGATCATATTTTGCTAAATCAATTTTATAATTCAATAGTGCATCAAAATATTTTTCATGATACGTTGTACTTAATCGCAAAACATTAACCAATTCAAGATAAGATACAGATCCTGCTTGATAATTTAATTTTACAATTCTCATCATTTCAGGTATTTCAACATCCAATTGTTTTTTATAAAATTCAACTATAGTTTTATCATTATTCAATTGATTTTCTAATTTTAATAAACGTCCTTCTATCAATTGCTTTTGAACTTCCACTTGCTTTTTAGCAACTTCAATATCCATTTTTTTAGCATTTTTCAGCTTTTTAAAATTTTTATTAAACAATGGCACTCCCACTCCAAAAGATAAGGCACTATACCAATTACTTTGATAATACTTTTGCACTCCATATCCGATATTAAACTGAGGCAATCTTTGAGCAGAAACCAAATCCAACTGAGCAGTTTGAAGTTGTACCATTTGTTCTGCTTTCTGAATCAAAATATGATTAGATGATTGCTCCGAGATTTCATTCCCCATTTCAAATCCAGATTCTACATCAAAGACATCGTTTGAAACCAACAAAGATTGTAAATACTTTTTCAATCCATTTCTAACTAGGTCTAGTTGAGATTGTCTCATTTCCAATTGATCGATTTCTATTTTAATATTCATTGCTTCCAACTGATTTGTAGATCCTACATCTGCTCTCTTTTGTGCAATAGATTTATATTTTTGAAATTCTGTTATCAATGCTTGATAAGTATCCCATTGAGTATTGCTCTTTTGCAACTCGTAATACACCTGTTTGATTTGAAATATTAATTCTTGCTTCGTCCATTCTCCATTTAATCGACTCAATTCTACACGCTGATTTTGAAACTTATTTTTCGATTTTTGCAATTGAGGATGTGCGAAAGACTGTCCTATTGAAAAATCATGGACCTGATTATTATTCCCTTGAAATAAGGCATCACCAGAATAGGAAAAACTTGTTATCCCAGGTTGATACTTCATTCCTGTCAAAGCATTATTTCTCTCAATCTCCATTTGATTTGCTTCAATCGCAGGATTATTGTCTAATGCCATTTGAATAGCATCTTCCAAAGAAATAGTATTTTGAGCATTCAAAAATGAAACAGAAAACAATATTGGAATCATCAAAAGAGCCTTATTCATCCTTTTAGTACTCCTTTTTTCTCTCCATTCCAACAACCAAGTATATAACAATGGTAAAATAATCAAAGTCAATATTGTTGAAGTTATTAATCCCCCAATAACAGCTGTTGCCAAAGGGCGTTGGACTTCGGCTCCCGATGAGGTAGAAATTGCCATAGGCAAAAATCCTAATGCAGCAGCAGATGCAGTCAGTAAAACGGGTCTAATCCTATGTTTTGTAGCTTCAATCACCAAATCTTTGATTGAAGAAAAATCTTTCAAAGACAAAGTTTTATAATGCTCGATTAGAACAATCCCATTTAAAACAGCGATTCCAAACAAAGCAATAAATCCTACTCCAGCGGAAATACTAAATGGCATCCCACGCAACCATAGCAATAATATTCCACCTGTTGCTGCCAAAGGAATTGCAGTATAAATCAAAATTGCTTCTGTAACAGAACCAAATGTCATATACAACAATAAGAAAATAAGCACCAATGCTAAAGGCACTACAACCATCAATCTTTGTCGTGCACTATTCAAATTTTCAAATTGACCACCATATTTAACATAATAACCTGGAGGTAAATCTAAATTTGATTTTAAAGTATTTTTAATATCTATCACGACAGATTCCAAATCCCGATTACGAACATTGACACCTACAGAAACCCTTCTTTTAGCATCATCACGAGAAATTTTGGCTGGAGCATCTATAAATTTCACATCAGCTACGGCACTTATCGGCACTTGATTTCCATTATTCAAATCTATCAATGTTCGTGATATATCCACCAGTTGATTTCGATTTCCTTTATCATATCTCATCACAATATCAAAACGCTTTTCCCCTTCATATACTTCTCCTACAAACAGCCCTGCATAAGCCATCTGTATGGTTTCATTAAGTTCTTTCACATTCAATCCATATTGTGCAATTTTTTCACTTCTATACTGAATCAATACTTGTGGCATAGCATCTACCTTATCCACTACGACATCTGCTGCTCCTGAAATTTTATCAATCAAGGATTTAGCCTGAACTGCTTTTTTATAAAGAACATCTAAATCTTCTCCATAAATTTTGACAGCTACATCTGCCCTTGCACCAGAGATCAATTCGTTGAAACGCATCTCAATAGGTTGAGTAAATTCATAATCCATCCCAGGCAATCGTTCTAGCACATCTTTCATTTCTTCAATCAATTCATCTTTTGAAGATGCCAATTTCCATTCAGACTTAGACTTTAATGTGATAATCATATCCACTTCTTCCATACTCATAGGATCTGTGGGAACCTCGGCGGCACCGATTCTTGAAACAATTTGATCAATTTCAGTAAATTCATCTTTCAACAGTTTCTCCATCATTGTACAAATTTCAATGGTTTTTCCTAAAGAAGTTCCTGCTGTTATGAGTGGTTGAATAACGATATCTCCTTCATCCAATGTAGGGACAAATTCTCCACCCATACCAGAAAAAATATAAAATGACCATGATAAAAATACGAAGGCAAAAAAGATGACCAATTTTTTAAATCGTAAAATAAATCCTAAAAATTTTTCATAAATTCCTTGAATAAAATGAATAAAACGATCCGCAAAATTCTTTTTCTTAGAAGCAGGTTTTATAAAAATAGAAGCCATCATAGGTACATACGTCAAGCAAAGAATCATAGCTCCAACCAAGGCAAAACTGAAGGTCATTCCCATTGGTCTAAACATTTTGCCTTCCACACCTTGTAAAGTCAAAATAGGTAGAAATACAATCAAAATGATGACTTGACCAAATATAGCAGAACGCATCATGAAAGTAGATTTCTCAATCGTAATTGTATCCTTTTTATCCTGCAAGGCTTGTCCTGAAAGTCCTTTAAACACATCACTTTTGGTGGTCATGGAGAAGAGCAAAAATTCAACAATGATGATAGCTCCATCAATAATAATCCCGAAATCAATTGCTCCGAGAGACATTAAGTTGGCTGAGACACCAAAAACATGCATCATTCCCAATGCAAATAATAAACTCAAAGGAATAATGGAAGCGATAATTAATCCAGATCTAATATTTCCTAAAAGCATGATGACTACAAAAATCACAATCAATGCTCCCAAAATTAAATTTTCTGCAATGGTAAATGTTGTTCTTTCCAACAAAGCACTACGCTCCAAGAAAGGATTAATAAAGATCCCTTCTGGTAATGAAAGTTGTATTTCTTCAACACGATCAATGACATCTTCTAACACTTTTTTAGTATTTGCTCCTTTCAAAAGCATCACCTGCCCCAAAACTTTCTCCCCTTCTCCATTACCCGTGATTGCTCCGAATCTTGGAGCATGTCCATATTGCACTTTGGCTACATCCTTAATAAATAATGGTTTGCCATTTACATTTTTAACGAATACTTTTTTGATATCATCTAGTGACTTCAATAATCCCTCGGCTCTAATAAAATAACTTTGATTATTTTTTTCAATATATCCCCCACCAGAAATACTATTATTATTTTCCAATGCAGCCATAATTTCATCCAACTTGACATGCATTGCCTTTAGGTTCTGTGGGTCAATAGCAACTTCAAATTGCTTTAAGTGACCACCCCAAGTGTTGACTTCCACTACACCATCGATTCCAGCAAGTTGTCTTTTCACAATCCAATCTTGGATTGTTCTCAAATCCATATCTGTATATTTATCTTCGTATCCAGGTTTAACATCCAAGATATATTGATAAATTTCTCCTAACCCGGTAGATATAGGTCCCATTTCTGGAGTACCGAATCCATCAGGGATATTTTCACTAGCTGATTTAATTTTTTCAGCAATCAGTTGCCTTGGTAAATAGGTACCCATATCATCTTTAAAGACGATAGTCACAACGGATAGACCAAATTTTGAAGTAGAACGAATTTCTTCTACACCAGGCAAATTGGCCATTTCCATTTCAATAGGATAACTAATAAATTGTTCGACATCTAACGTAGATAAATTACGGGTTGTCGTTAATATTTGTACTTGATTATTGGTAATATCTGGTACGGCATCGATTGATAATTTACTTAGAGAGTCTAGTCCCCAAAATATCAAAGCAACTACCATAGCACCAACAACCAGCTTATTCTTTACAGAATAAGAGATTATTTTCTCTATCATATTATTGTAAAATTGATTTCGATAAAAATATAGAAGCAGAAATACTTCTATTAATAAATAGTGTGATTATTTATTTATACCATCCTAGGAGGATTCCAAATTCCAATGTTAAAATCAAAAGAATAATCAAAAGTGTACATACAAATGACTTTATCATTAATATCGACGAGAAATTCTGGTTGAATATAAATTTCCAGATTTAATTCAAATGGTTCCACGAATATGCTACAACAATCGCAAGTACAAAAAGGGCTACAACCTTCAGTATAATCGGCATCACTATGATCGGCATGCTCATGCGCTATATCGTTCATTGCGATAATAGAATCAGAGCATGGAATAAATGATAATCCAAGCAAAGTAATAGCCATTAAGATAGATAAGTACTTCATTGAATGACGAAGATATGAATATTTACTGATAAATACAATTTTCAGATATTATCGCAACTAAAACTCAGCAATAATTGGCTATCAATTTTTGAACGAGCTTCAAATCTTGGCATATTTATAACAAATTTATAGAAATTTACAACTCGCTACTGATTGGACAAAAAAAAGGAAGACAATTGCTTGTCTTCCTTTTAATATTTTCAACTATTCAACTTTTAATAAGACCAAAGATCTTGTTCAAAATTAAATATTTGTTGTTTAATTTTATCAGCTTCAAGCAGTAAATCAACACCACTTAAATACCCTTTTAAACGTCGGTCATAAACATTTGATTCCTTATAGATATAACTTGAAAAATATCTCATTTCCAACACATCTTCCCATGACATAGGACTTGCATCATTTCCACTCGGATTAAAATATTGATTTCTTGCAAACAACTCACGACATTGAGGATAATAAGACCAAAAAATCAATTTTTCGTACTTAAAGTTACCATTATCATCCATTACATCAATTAAAGGTGCAATACCTAAAATTCTAACTTTCATTGTAGAAGATTGCTCATCAAAGAACCAAATTTCTTTTATTCTAAAACGTTTAACGTCTTCAGGATTCAATTCATTAGTCACCACTTCAATCTTTTCTTCATAAGTTTCAGGATCAAAAGTAGTAATAGTATCTACTGAAGCTCCAATTGAAGCAACTTCGTCTGGTTCTAATTTATAAGTAAACTTATCATCTTCAGCACTATAAACATCAATTTCCCCATTTACAGCTGCATTCATTAAAATCGTAAAAAACGGCTTTTCAGGATACGCAAAAGGTAAGTTCATCTTTTCACGAACATCAATTACTCTCCAAATCGTTTTTTGCCAAAAGACATCAGCTTCACGCAGTGTTTCATATTTCAAAACACGTCTTTCTTCTGTCAATCTTTTCTCTACGATATCATTTAATGGCTTGTCTTCTTCATCAACATCACTAGACTCCGTCAATATGTCATCGTCATCAGACGTTAAAATATCTTCTGGAACTTGTGCATAAGCTGTTGAAAACAACAACATCATTGCAAATAGACTAAAAATTTTAAATACACCCTTCATGGTAATAATGTTTAATTAGTATGTTAATTTTATTTTATTTTAAAAGCAACTGAACTTAATTGACGTCCTGCAGTATCCCCTGGACACTTTGCTTTTATCTTATCAAAGTAGTACATATCTCCTGGTTTAGCACTTCTCACCATTCTTATTACATCACTGCTATATTTTGGACCATTATTTGTTTTTGAAATAGCATCTTGTCTTTTAGCTACTTTAGTAATTTCATAGCCCATCATTCTACATTTTGCATCAAAATCAAAATCATCTCCTAAGACTGCAGCCAATCCAAGTTGTGCTTTAAATTCTCCAGATCCCATAGAACCACCTCTTTTATTCTTACCACCTCCTAACTGTGGAAATGGATCAGGAATACGTTTTACTCTAAACTTATAAGGTGTTGAAGGTAAACCTCCACCAGAAACTGTAATTGTAGCTTCCCCTGGTCTAGTTGCTCTTACAACATATTTTCCATTACCACCCGTTTTTGTACATCCGCTTGTTGAAACTTGAATTTTATTACTAGAAACCCCAGCAACAACAACAGAAATAGGATTATCCACTCCAATATAAAAAACATTCATTTTATCAGCTGTAACATTCGCAGAACGAACACCTACTTCATATTCAAAATCAGAATTACCTCTAGATACTTCTCCAGTAATTGGATTTGTAACAGCAACTTCTAATTTCAATTTACGTTTACCTGTACTATTTGCTGTTTCTGAAAATTTACCAACACCGTCTTTATTTACATTCAACTTTTGTCCATTTACTTTCAAAACGACTCCTTTCAATTCAGAACTATAAGCCCCCATTGAGACATCAGCTTCGAATTTTTCACCTTTAATTACATAACCTTTCTTGGCATTAATTACTGGGAAAAATTTATTCAATTTGATCTCACGACCACCTGCCAATGCAGCTAAATCATTTACAGCTGCCACTTCAGCGTTTTTCGCATCTGCTTGAATTTTTCTCATTACAGGCAAAACCGCAGCCAAAGGCATGTGTCCAAACTTGTATTTACCCCAAGTTTTAGTACCTTCCTTAGCTCTTAATTTCCAATCATCCGTAACTGCTAAAGAAATATTATTTTTAAAAGTTTCAATTTTCTTAGCAACTTCAGCATCAGTTAATTTAGCTTGTTTTTGAGCTGCTTTCATAGCTTTAGTATAAGCTGCAACCATTTTTTCAGCAGTTTCATTAATTTTAGCTTTCAATAAATCCGAACGAGAAGTTTCGCCCTTTTTAGCATGAAGCATAATTCTTTCTGAAACATCCTTATTTTTCATACCTAACGGTACATGTTTTACAGGATCAAAATCGGCATCATCTATTACACCATTCTTATTTCCAAATTCATCTATCATCAAAGTTCTATACTCATCGACCATTGAATTCAATTCTTTGGTAGAAGCTCTAACAGATTCAATCCCAGTAAGAATAGCCTTTTTCAACTCTGGATTTTTTTTATCCAAAACTGGTATAATAGCTTCTACTGTTTCATTTATTGATTTATCAGATAAAGAATTTGACTTTGCAAGACTATCATCCAAATCCAAAAATGTGTTCATTATTTCCGCTGATACATTCAACGCCAACATTGCTGTAAGTACTAGATACATCAAGTTAATCATTAACTGCCGCGGTTCCTTAGGTATTGACATATTTTATTTTTTTTGTTGGTTCAACAATTGTAATTAATAAAATGCTTTGAGGATTACTTTTTACCGATATTTCCCATTGCACCTAAAATATTACCATATACAGAATTCAAAGAACCAAGATTCTGATTCAAAGCAGTCAACTGATCTTTATAGTGTTTTGAATCTTCTAGAGAATCACTTAAGTTAGACATTGCTTCATTCATTCTTGAATAAAAATCGCCCATCTTTTTCATATCTTTTCCAGTATTTGAAAAATCCACTTCTTGAAGTGCTTTTAAAGATCCTAGACTTTTTGACATTGATTGTAATTCTGTAAGCATTCCACCTAACTGATTTTCCATCACTTCTCCATTTAATGGTGACCCTGTTGATTCACCACCACCAACTAATGCAGTTACTTCACTAGAATTATAATTTGACAAACCTGGGTATAACTTATCCCAATAGTAATCGGGTTCTGGCCCCAATAGACCAAGCATTGCGAATAAAAACGCTTCAGTTAAAAGACCTGCAGTAAGCATTTCACTTGCATAAGGCCAACTTTGGATCTTGAACAATGCACCAACAAGTACAATAGCGGCACCAAATCCAATGATTAAATTCTTTAAATACTTAAATCCTTTCGATTTTACGAAACTCATCTTTTTTATCGTTTTAGGTTAGTTAATATTAAAATAATAATTATCTAATAGCATTTTAAAATAACAATCACATTCATCTATACGAACAGATGTTAAAAATAAATAATATTAGTCTTAATATAAAATTTTGTTAATAGTTATTTGGTTTTAGAAATCGTTGATTGAACGACCTAAGAAAGACAATGCACATCTAAATCCTACATAAGATTTAGTCGTATCTTGAAACTCCCAATGTCTAGTTCCTGTCTGGCAAAAATATCCAATATCTTTCCAAGATCCCCCACGAATTACTTTTCTCTTATGAATTTCTGATTCGTCATCTTTTGCATCATATCTAATATCTGGATTTAAATCATGAACAAAAGCATAAGCATTTTCATGATACGCAGAACTTGTCCATTCAGAAACATTACCAGCCATATTATACAATCCATAGCCATTCGGAAAATATGCAGTAGCCTTTACAGTATATAATCCACCATCTTCAGGATAGTTACCTCTTCCTGGTTTAAAGTTAGCTAAAAGACAACCTTTTGCATTTCTCATATAATATGACCCCCAAGGATAAGGAGATAATTCGTTACCACCTCTTGCAGCATATTCCCATTCATGTTCAGTTGGTAATCTAAAATCTTCCGAGTTGATACCATCTCCACGTGAACTTTGATATGAATCCCAAATTAAAGTTCTCCAATAAGTAAAGGCTTTAGCCATTTTCCAATTGATTCCTACAGTTGGATAATCATCAAAAGCTGGATGAGAAAAATAGTTTCTTGTCATAGGTTCATTATAAGAATAAGAAAAATCTCTAATCCAACATAATGTATCTGGGTAAATATTCAATTTCTCCTTATGAATAAATGAATTTCTTGAATTTGGAGATCCATCACGACGAACTTTTTGCCAATCAGCATTATCTGCTGCAGCTCCTTTCCAGTCATACCATTGATATTCAAACATAAATTTAGAAACATCATACTCCTTTTTACCTGCAAACTTATCATTTCCATCATAATAAAGTTCATCTAAAGTTTCATCTTCCCAATCGATTTCATATTCCCAATCAATTAATGACTCATCACCATCTTCTGATTCGACAAAATGATCTAGCATAGCATGTGCCATTGAGTCTTTCACCCAATAGACAAACTGACGATACTCATTATTGGTAATTTCAGTATCATCCATATAAAAACCTTGTATGGAGATAGCTTTTGGTCGCTGAACGAACGTTCTATTGATATCTTCATCGCCTACACCGATGTGTAAAGTTCCTGAAGGTACATAGACCATTCCATATGGATTAATTCCTTTCCAAGTTGGTCGATCAAAAACTCCGACTAATTGTCCATCATCTTTTGATCCACACGATGAAATAGCCGAAATGACTATTATCGTTAACATTAATTTTAATAAATTTCTCATTTTAACACCCGAATTTTCCTATACTTTAAAATAGTGATTTTTTTAAATTGATTGTAAATATAGCATCTAATTGTATAAAAAAAAATAAAAACGCTGATTTTTACAAAAATAATTATCATTTAAAATCTAAACAAAACATTTTTCTTCAAATTAGTAACGAGGATTGTAAATCACTCCTGGTAGTTTCCCACCACCTAATTTTTTATTTAAGTTGTAACTAACATATATTTCGTGAGATCCAGAAGAAACAGATTTTAAACTTGACAAGTTCATGTCATAGGCATAGCCTATTTTGAAATTATCACTAATTCTAGTTCCGCCAGAGAAAATAAATGCGTCAGATGTTGATTGGTTATATCCCCTAAACGCCATTCCCGCAAATATATTATAGTTGTACTCAAAAAATATTGAAAATAATAGTTGTGATTCAATCAAGTCTGTTTTAAATAAAACCGAAGGAGTCATTTTTAATTGATCCGACAAATCTAAACTATAGTTTACAAACATATTATAATAACTTAATGAATTCAAAATCAATGCCAAACCATCATTTTTAAATATTAAATTTGTTAAAGAAATATCATTCATTGATAACCCTACCCCTAAATCGTTCATTTGATAAAAGGCTGCAATTGATAATCCAAAATTATTAGTAGACAAATTGCTACTCGACAAAATTATATCTTGATGATCAATACCATTTTTATAATTTCCTTCAGGAGTACGTATTAAACTACCATTAATTTTGTGTTGCAAAAATCCTAATCCTGTACCAATCGAAATTTTAGACACCGCATTTAAATCCAATATGTAATTGTATGACACTTTTGCCATATATCTATTAAACAACCCAATATTATCATTTGAAACAGACAATCCTATTCCTCCATGTATATAATCAATCGGAATAATTGCATCTAAATAAAACTCTTGAGGAGAATTATCTATTCCCAACCATTGCTTTCGATAAAATCCATTTGCATAAACACTGGACTCTATTCCTACATACGCTAAATTACTTTGATAAACATCCAATGATGCCATACTAAATTGTGCACTTTGCTGTGCATCAGTATCAGAAATACAAAAAAATAATATGATCAAAAAAATAATACGCATCTGTAATCTTAGGTCTGATTTTTCTAACTTGCTATATTAATTAACGTAAAAATAAAAATAGTGTTTCATCTAAATAATATCAGAAATAAAATAATTCATAGAAATTTGTAAACCATCATAAGCAAAATCAACTGATTTTGGAAGTTTTGCTTCTAACAAAGAAGTATCTCCCATTGTATGGCTCATGTGGATAATTTTGGTTTTTTTAGGTAAGATTCTATTAATGAACGCTAAAGTTTCATCTAAAGTACAATGTGAATGATGTTTTTCTAATTGTAAGGAACTAATTACCAAATAATCTAATCCTTGTAGTTGCTGAATTTGTGCTTCATCTATATATTTCACGTCTGTTAAATAAGCGAATTTATTGATTCGAAAACCAAGAATAGGTAAATTGCCATGCATTATTGGAATTGGCAATATTTCTATTGGTCCTATATGAAATTTTTCAGTATTAATTATTTCTAAATTAATTCTTGGTGCCCCTGGATAAGGATCTGCTCTAAATATGTATGGAAATCTGGTTTTGATTGCATCCGCCACTCTTTGCAATGTATAAAGTGGCATATCTTTTTCTGAACGAAAATTAAATGGACGCACATCATCAATTCCTGCAATGTGGTCATTATGCTCATGCGTAACTAAAATAGCATCCAGATGATTAATGCCAACATTCAACATTTGTTGCCGAAAATCAGGTCCTGCATCGATTAATATATTTTTATCCCCAATTTGGATTAAAGCAGATACTCTTAATCTTTTTTGTTTCAAATCATCCGAAAGGCATACATTACAATCACAACCAATGACTGGAATTCCCTGAGATGTGCCTGTTCCTAAAAATGTAACTTTCAATTTTTTAATATTTATTTTGATTCAATTTCATTAGATTTATCAATATCATGATGCTTTTTAATTTTACTCCATAATTTTAATGAAGTTTCAGAAAACAACTTAGGGTCTACTGTAACCGTAAAAAGAATATCCAATAAAGCATTAATTCTAGCTTCAGCATCAAAAAAACGATTAATTATAGCAATTTTTTTATTTTCAACGAGACAATATCCTGAATTAAAACTGCCTTTTTCATAGCGAATTGTATAGCCCAACTCCCCCATCAAGGTTTCAATTTTCTTTAATGTATGTTTTGTAAATGAAATCATATTTTATAATTTGAGTACCAATATAGATAAGATGTTTAAAAATAATGATAATTTTGACAAAAACTATTAATAATATTATGATAAAATTTATTAAAATACTTGTTTTAGCTTTTGTTTTTAATCTTTCTTCTTTAGCTGCACAACAGTTTGGAGCTGGAGTAGTTGCAGGATTAACTGCTGCTCAAATCAATGGAGATGATAGTGCGGGTTATAATAAACTAGGATTAACCGCTGGATTATTAACCACCATACGAATAAAAGACAATCAATATATTGGCATTGAAATGCTCTATTCTCAAAGAGGAAGCCAAGACAAATATTTATCACAAACTGGATCAGGGTTATTTGTTAATCTAAAATATGTTTCTGTTCCTGTCTTTTTCGGAATAAAAGATTGGTTTCAAGAAAACGATGATTATTACAAAGTACATTTCCGAGGTGGGCTCAATTATAGTAGATTGATTGATGCCGAATGGAATAGAGATAAATTAGACCCGAGAGCTACGAGTCTTCTTAAAAACGATTTTTCTTTTTTACTTGGAGCAACTTTCTTTTTAAATAAAAAATTAGGGATAGAGGGCAGATATAATCGTTCAATTAATTTATTGGCAAGAAATGATACATACACTTATAAATATAATTTGAGAAGCCATTTTCTATCATTTGCTATTCTCTATAGATTATAAAACATATTTTCCACATAAAAAATCAACAATGAAAAAATTTATTTTCTTTCTTATTTTAGGATTTAGTATTCTAAGTTGCAAATCTGATAAAAAACCAGTACAGCAAACTACCAAGGTCGCAGCATCTCAAAAAGTGAATGTTTTGCCCCCACTTCCAGAAGCAGATGTAAGGATAATTTGGGAAAAATGTGACTACTTAGACTATCTATTTTACAATACAAATTTTACATTAAGCCAAGACGATCAAGCAAGTATCCAACAATTTATTACCTTTTTGTCCAATGAACCTGCAAAAACTAGAAAAGAATGCAAGTCTTTAGGGCGTGTCTTTTTTCAAGAAAAAGGAGAAATTATGTATGAAGCAGAATTTTACTTTGAAAAAGGGTGCACATATTTGGAATTTTTAGTCAACAATAAACCAAAATGGCATAATGAATTGACACCTAAAGGAGTTCAATTTTTTATGAATTTATTTAAAAAAGCGCAAAGCGGAGACTATTAATGACTAAAAATAAATTTGCAGTTATAGATTTGGGGACCAATACATTTCATATTTTAATTGTTGAAATTAAAGATGGTCAATTTGTTGAAATATTGAGAAAACGATTGCTCAGTAAGTTAGCTGATGACGGAATTGAGTACATTGGGCCCATCCCTTTTCAAAGGGGATTAAATGCCCTGAAGCAATTCAAACAATTGATGCTTGAAAATAATGTCAAAAATTATAAGGTTTTTGGAACTGCCGCACTCAGAAGAGCTAAAAATAGTCCTGAATTTCAAAAAGAAGTATTACTCCACACGGGTATTCAAATCGAGATTATTGATGGTTCGAGAGAAGCCGAACTAATCTATAGAGGAGTTCGCTTATCTATTCCAATGGACAAAAATCCGTATTTGATTATGGATATTGGAGGTGGTAGCGTTGAATTTATTATTTGTACATCTGAAAAATTGATCTGGGCAGAAAGTTTTCCCATTGGAGTTGCTGTTTTATTTCATAGATTTCATCAATCTGATCCTATTTCTAATAAGAATCTATCAGAATTTATTTCTTTTCTAAAAACCACTTTATTTCCTTTGCAACAAGCATTGCAAAAGAATCCAATCCAAACGTTAATTGGTGCATCAGGTACTTTTGATGTATTAGAAAAGGCGTTGAAAGGAGAGCAACAAAAAAATGGATTGCATGCAAAAGTACCTATCAATAATTTTGATGAGTTTTATGACCAAGTTATCAAAACTGATTTAGCTCAACGATTGGCTATGGAATATATTCCTGATTCACGTGCCGAATTGATAGTTGGTGCAATAATTTTAATCAAATACATCTTGGATATTAGTCAAACAAAAAATTTATTAACTTCGCAATATGCGTTAAAAGAAGGAGTGATTTCTGAATATATTGAAGGGTGAAGGAGGTGGCTTTAATGAAGACTTCCGAAGATTATAGACTAGATATTGAGAAATACTTTCTGAAAATAATTTAATTTCCAAAATATGAACTAAACATCCACCATAAGTTGTTATATTAGCAACAAATAGATTTACAAAATGAAGAAAGATTTCAAAAAGCATTATTCAGATCAGAAATTTTGGAAAAAAATTACTCTTTTTGCTAAAAAAGCAGGAGTGAAAGTTGTTTACTCCGCCCTTCTATTATTTTATGCCTATCGTAGAAAAGAAACTCCGAGTTGGGCAAAGCACATCATAGTAGGTACTTTAGGTTATTTGATTGCTCCAATCGATGCAATTCCTGATTTGACACCTATTATAGGATATACAGATGATATTGGAGTTTTGTCCTTTGGATTGGTAACTATTGCCGCTTATATCAATAAAGATGTAAAGGATAATGCAAGAGGCCGACTTCATAAATGGTTTGGCGATGTTAAAGATGAAGATATTGCTGAAGTAGATGATAAACTCTAAATTCGAATTTCTATTCAATGAAAAATAAAGATGCTAGGCTTACTCGGTTATCGGCAATTCTTACTCAATTGCAGTCTAAGCGTATGGTCACCGCAACAGAACTTGCCAAAAAGCATGATGTAAGTGTTAGGACTATATATAGAGATATTCGTGCTTTGGAAGCTACAGGTATTCCAATCACAGTGGATGAGGGAAAAGGATATACTTTAGTCGATGGATTTCGATTACCACCTATCATGTTTACCGAAGAAGAGGCAAATGCATTGATTACCGCTGAAAATTTGATTTCAAAAAATAGAGATCAATCATTTGCGAAAAACTACTCTGATGCACTTTTGAAAATAAAAGCGGTACTAAATTATGAAGCGAAAGGCAAAGCTGAGTTATTGTCAAAACGAGTTATTTTCCGAACAAATAATGACCATGAAAATACTAGTAATTTTCTATCTAAGGCACAAAAAGCCATCACTAGTTTTTCTTTAGTTCAATTAAAATATCAATCGATGCAAGATGAAACCACTACCAGGGTAATTGAGCCATTTGCATTATACAATACTCAAGAAAATTGGATTTTAATCGCTTATTGTAGGTTGAGAAATGATTTTCGAGCTTTTAGATTGGATCGAATTAAACATTTTTTTGTGACCAGTGATTGCTTTGATTCCCATAATTTTACACTCCAAGAACATTTTGAAGCCGTCGCAAATAAATATAAAAAATGCTCCAAAACAACCCCTGACATTAATAAGAGCAGTAAGGAAAGTAAATTAGAATAAAAGGGAACTATGTTTCACAGTTCCCTTTTTTTGAATCCAATAAATTGGATTTTTCCATTTAGTCCTTAACAATCCAAAAATCATATTCTCTCAAACCATCATTCAATTTCACAATCCACAAGCCATCAGATAAATTGGAAATATCAATTTCATTATTATTTATATGTCCTTTTGAAATCGTTTCTCCTAAAGTAGAAATAATTTCATAGCTGCTATTTCCAAATTTATCAGAAACCCATAATTGGCTATGAGTTGGATTAGGAAAAATCAAATCTTCTTGTTGATAAGCTTCGAGAACTGCTGTTGTCGCTATAAATTCATAAGCTCCCATATCAAAACCATTTCCTTGTGGACGACTTGTTCCTTCAAAATCAACTTTTGGAGCATCACTTCCTGTAGCTGCATCAATACAAGGACTATTTTTTGTAAGGTGATAATCCCCCATTATTGTGTTTTCAAATAATGGATTTTGTGTAATATTCCCCACTCCGTCAGGTGTATTGAAGCCATTATCATAAAAATCATTGTGACTAAATTCAAGATTTGCGAGTTTTTCACCTGCAAGATAATTCTCTACATTGGTAATAATACAATTCACAAATTGATTGCCCGTATTGGGTCTATCCGCATTGATTAAATATTGAGCTTTATCAATAGTACAATTTACCAAACGATTATTATCCGCTGGAGCACTATTGTAATACCAACTGTTCAAATCAAAAACCCAAGTTGCATTTTTGATAATACAATTATTGAAAACATTATGCTCTCCACAGTAATCTACATCTTCTCCTGACAATAAAAAACGTACTCCTGCTTGGCAATTTTCTGATATACAACTATTGAAAACATTGTTACTAGCACCGTCCCGAATTAAAAAGGCAGTAATATCATCATCCAAGGTGCTTATAGCTTTGCAATTTCTAAATTCATTGTTCTTCACGCCAGACCATCTCACACTAAAGCATCCACCTACCATATTTTTAGCAGTGCAATCCACAAATAAATTATGTTCTCCATTCTCCTTAATCTCCATTCCATGACCCACATCTTCCAAGATACCATCTCTTTCTATATAACAGTTTCGCACCACATTGCTATCCCCTTTCAAGACAATATAATAATCCATAGAAGAATAAGTTCCCCCTTCCAATAGTTCATTTTCGTTGCTATAAACCTTGCAGTTTTCAATGGTATTATTATCTCCCCAAACATCCATACCTGCCCCCGTAGCGTTTACAATAAGACAATTTTTAATAATATTGCGATTCCCTTCTTTTACACTTAAAGCTGAAGAGTAATCATCACCGATTGTTTTTATGAAAATATTTTCTAAAATATGATTTGAATTAATAGGTTCTGTATTCCAAATACTAATTCCAGCGATAGACTTGGCAATTTGCAAATTTTTAATAGTAATATTATAAATGTCACTCAAATTGACACCTTCTCCTTTCAAACGATTACCAGGGTTTATCAATGGCATTTTAGAAGCATCTACATCATCTCCATATTTGAAATCAAAATCGGTAATATCATCTGGTGAATTTCTATAGCCAATAAAAGAAATTCGCTTATCTCCTTCACTGTAATTTTTATCAATAAAGACATCATCCAAACCATAATCTCCTGCCTTGATATAGACTTTATCTCCACTTTTTACAGGACTATTTGAAGATGCCGCAAAAGAAAATGTTCTCCAAGATGTAGCTTCTGATAGACCATCGTTGGCATCGCTGCCATCTAAGGAAACAAAATAGGTTGTTTGAGCAGTTAAAGGTAGGCTCAAAAATAGCATTATAATTCCCCTAAGGATTCTTCAAGGGATAAAATTTATATCATAAAAAATGGAGACCCACTTTTCAGT
>CAMZLN010000167.1 GCA_947311465.1 uncultured Saprospiraceae bacterium | reverse complement strand
TGTGAAACCAAATAAAATTTTGATTTTTAAAATTTCATGTGTTTTTTTAGGCTTCAAGGTAGAGCCTAAATAGATTTTGTTCAAATCGAAGGAAATAGCACAGTAATAGCCTAGTTATTGCGAGCATTCTTGCTGAAGAGTTGGACGAAATCTATTCAAAAGATATATGAAAATACATGTGTCCAGTTGCTTATATCTATTTTTTTCTACAAAATCAATAGAAAAATTCAACAAGTTGGTTAAATTTGTTGAATGATTAAACATCTATCTATACGAAACTATGCCATAATAGAAGCCTTAGACCTTGATTTTTCTAATGGATTGACTATCATTACTGGTGAAACTGGTGCAGGAAAATCCATTTTAATGGGTGCCCTTGGTTTGATTATGGGTAAACGTGCTGATACCAAATCTCTTTATGAAAAAGATAAAAAATGTATCGTTGAAGGAACTTTCTCAATTGAAAAATACCATTTAAAAACTTTCTTTGATGCTTTTGATTTAGATTATGAAAGTGAAATGGTCATTCGTAGAGAACTTACTCCCGCTGGAAAATCTAGAGCATTTATAAATGATACTCCCGTCAACCTGAAAGTCTTAAAACAACTGACTGATTCTTTGATTGATTTGCACCAACAATTTGATACGCTAGATATTCATGAGGTTTCTTTTCAATTAAGAATGATTGATGCTCTCGCTGGAAATCAAAAAAAATTGGAGGACTATCAAAAAAAGTTTATTCTTTATAGAGCCACTCAAAAGGAATTGGATACTTTAAAAAATAAAACAGCTGAAGCCAAGCGTGAAAAAGAGTTTATTCAATTTCAATTGGAAGAATTTGAAAAAGCAAATATCGTAGCAGGGGAGCAATTGAAAATGGAAGATGAATTGAAGCAAATGAATAATGCTGAATTAATCAAACGAACTTTGAATGATGCTTTCAACACAATTGTGGATGACGAACCTTCGATGGTGGGAAAAATGAATGAAATTTATAACTCAATTCAACAAATAGTAGCTTTTGTTCCTGCTTTGGAAAGCCAAGCCGAAAGATTCAATGGCATTATTTTAGAAATGGAAGATATTGCAAATGAATTTTTACATATTGCGGATAAAACAGAATATTCTGGTAATCAAATCGAGATTTATAATGAAAAATTAGATCTGATATATAAATTGCTCAATAAACATAATGTAAGAGAAGACAACGAATTGGTGCAAATTCAAGAAAAATTGTCAAGTCAACTACAAGGATACGAAGATCTTGGAAGTCAAATAGAAGCTTTGGAAACTGCGTTAATGCAACAAAAAAGTAAATTGTCTTCTATTGCTGAAAGTCTTTCCAAGTCAAGAAAAAAAGTAATACCCAAATTTGAAAAAGATGTTCATCAATTATTATCTAGCTTATCTATGGAAAATGCTAAATTAGTAATTGATATCTCTTCTTCTGATGATTTAACAAAAACGGGGCAAGATGCAATTGAATATTTGTTTTGTGCAAATAAAGGCGGCGTGCCATTACCTATAAAAGATGTGGCTTCTGGTGGAGAACTTTCTCGATTAACACTTTGTACAAAATCATTGGTCGCAAGTGCTATACCTTTACCTACACTTATTTTTGATGAAATTGATGCGGGAGTCTCTGGAGAAGTAGCATTGAAAATGGGGAAAATTCTTAGAAATCTTTCCAATCAACATCAAATAGTATGTATCACCCACTCTCCTCAGATCGCAGCAAAGGCAGATACTCATTATTATGCTTACAAGAAAGATATTTCTGGAAGAACAATTACAAAAGTAAAAGCTTTGGATAAAACTGAAAGAATAAGAGCAATTGCAACAATGTTGAGTACTAATCCTCCAAGCGATTCTGCTATCGAAAATGCTAAAGAACTATTAACATTATAATAAAATTAACCAAAATTTATCTATGTCAAACAATTTACTTAAAGGAAAAAGGGGCGTCATTTTTGGAGCCCTTGATAATAAATCTATTGCTTGGAAAGTGGCAGAAAAATGTCATGAAGAAGGAGCGTCAATTGTATTGACCAATGCACCTGTAGCAATGAGATTTGGACACATCAATACATTAGCTGAAAAAATAGGTGCTGAAATAATTCCTGCTGATGCAACAAACCTCGATGAATTGGAAAATTTATTCTCAGGTGCTCAAGAAATTATGGGTGGAAAATTGGATTTTGTACTACATTCTATTGGTATGTCTGTCAATGTAAGAAAAAAGAAACCTTACAACGATTTGAACTACGATTGGATGATGAAATCTTTAGATGTTTCTGCAATCTCTTTTCATAAAGTAATGCAAACACTCTGGAAATTAGACGCCATTAACGATTGGGGCTCAATTTTAGCTTTAACTTATATGGCTGCTCAACGAACTTTTCCTGAATATAGTGAAATGGCAGAAGCAAAATCAATGCTTGAATCTTTTGCTAGAAGCTTTGGCTATCATTTTGGAAGAGAGAAAAAAGTGAGAGTAAATACTATTTCTCAATCTCCAACTCCAACAACCGCAGGAAGTGGTGTAAAAGGTTTTTCGGAATTCTTCTCGTTTGCCGATAAAATGTCTCCTTTAGGAAATGCAACCGCAGATGAATGTGCTGATTATTGTGTTATGATGTTTAGTGATTTTACAAAAAAAGTTACAATGCAAAACCTTTTTCACGATGGTGGATTTTCAAATATGGGGCTAAGTCATGCGGTTTTAGATAGTTTTGAAAAATAGATGACATTTTAAGTCACAGGATAATTGTAATTTTAGAAAAAATAAAGAAATGAAAAAATTAGTATTACTGTTTGTAAATCTATTATGTGTTTTCATGGTGTTTGGTCAGGAAGATGTTTTTGAAGGTGAAATTTTAGCACATTGGGATACAACAGATATTGTAATTCCTCCTGCTGCAGGTGATTTAAGATACAATGATATTTGGGGAATTACACTAAAAGGAAAGGAATATGCTGTGCTAGGATCTAGTCAAGGAACGCATTTTATAGATGTAACCAATCCTTCAAAAGAATTAAAACATTTGGACTATGTAGCTGGTGCCAATCAGTTTTATGCCATCCATAGAGATTATCACGATTATCAATGCTATTTATACGCAGTTTGTGATGAAGGAGCTAGCACTTTGCAAATAATGGATATTTCAACACTTCCAGATAGTGTTTCTGTGGTCTATGATTCGGACGAATTATTTACGACTGTTCATAATATTTTCATCGATTCTTTGAATGCTCGACTTTATGCCTTTTCTGTAAATGGAATGCCTGATGTAGGTCGAGCTGGGGTTGCAATCTATTCTTTAGATGATCCGACAAAGCCTACTTTATTGGGACATTATAGTGATTTTGGTGGGATTGAAACCGTAGGTGTTCATGATGGATATATTAGAGATAATATTGCTTATTTAAACTGTGGACGTAAGGGATTTGCGATTATTGATTATACGGATCCTGAAAATCCTATTGCTTTAGGTACATTGACAGAATATGAAGATCAAGGATATAATCATTCTGGTTGGTTGTCTGATGATGGTAATCATTATTACTTAGGGGATGAAACTCCTGGTACTAGAGTGAAATCTATCAATGTAAGCGATCCTTCCGATATCATGGTAGATACCTTATTTGATGCAGGGTCAGACAATCCTAAAAGTATCACCCACAATCAAATAGTAACTTGTGACTATTTATATATTTCATATTATGGAGATGGTTTGCAAGTATATGATATCAGTGAACCCGCAGCTCCGAAAAGAGTTATGTTTTCTAACTCTTTTGTACAATCCGAAGGAATTTGGGGTGTTTTTCCCTTTTTTCCTTCCAATAATATAATCGTTTCGGATATGGAAACAGGACTTTATGTCATAAAAGGATTTGATGATGGGTGTTCTTCAAAACAACCAACAGCTTGTGGTATTATATCATCAAGTGAAGCGTTAAATTTGGATGTAGCAGAATTTAAGACTTTTCCTAATCCAGTTAATTCTCAACTTCAAATTAATCTTTCTATTTCAAAGGTAGTAGAAAAAGATGTAAAAATCAGTCTTGTTGATTTGAATGGAAAAGTTGTTTTTGAAAATATTGAAGACTTGAATTTTGAAAATAATTGGAATCTTAATTTGATTGACTTCACTCAGGGATTTTATATTTTAAAAATAAAGAATCAGAGTCTTAACCTAGTAAAGAAAATTGCTGTCATTCATTAATGTCATTCTAAAATCACCTTTTATGAAACTGTTATTTACATCAAGTATTATTTTTATTTGCTTTTCAGTTTTAGGACAACCTACAGAAGGTAAATTGCTAGGTCATTGGGATGATCCATCAATCGTTGGCACAGCTCAATATGATAATAGATACAATGAAGTATGGGGGATCTCTGGAAATGGTAAAGAATATGCCATTATTGGTTCGACAAAAGGTACGCATTTTATTGATGTGACAGATCCAGCCAATCCTACAGAATCTTTTTTTGTTGCAGGGAAGGCACATGGAAACCAAATTGTACATAGAGATTATCATGATTATGGTTGCTATTTATTTGCTGGTTGTGGCGAAGGGAATAGTTCTTTACAAATAATGGATATTTCTCAATTGCCTGATACGGTTACGGTCGTTTATGATAGTGATGACATGTTTATAAGAACTCATAATTTGTTTATTGATTCTTCTGCTGCTCGATTATACACTTTTGCAGAATCTCGGAAAGGCGCTTACAATGCAATGGGCGTTTATGATATATCGGATCCTGTCAACCCTGTTTATTTGAAATCATTCAATACTTTTGCTGGAATTAACGCTAGTCATGTCCATGATGGATTTATCCAAAAGAATATTGCGTATTTGAATCTTGGAGGTGATGGAATGGCTATCATTGATTATACAGATCTCGATAATCCAATTCCGCTTGGAACATTGACCAATTATGAAGATCGTGGCTATAACCATTCTGGTTGGGCAACTCCTGATAATAAATACTATTATATGGCTGATGAAAATTGGGGATACCAATTGAAAGCCATTGATGTTTCTGATCCAACAGATATTACAGTGTCAAAGCTTTTTGATGCGGATGCGCTTTCCCCTAAAAGTATAGCTCATAATCAAATTTTGGCATGTAATTACTTATACGTTTCATATTATTTTGATGGACTACAAGTGTATGATGTTTCTGACCCTTTGAATCCACAAAGAGTTATGTATTATGATACTTATCCTGGAGAAACTATAAAGGACTACAAAGGCGCATGGGGTGTATTTCCATTTTTACCTTCGGGTAATATTTTGGTTTCTGATATGCAGACGGGATTGTACGTCGTTGAAGGGATTGATGATGGCTGTAAAGAGAAACAAAATACCAATTGTGATTCTTTCGTAGCAACCAATAATTTGAATTCAAATGTAGATCAATTTAATGTTTTTCCTAATCCAATATCTGACTTTTTGAATGTGAAAATTGATTTTAATTCTAATAACGTTGATGTTGTTGATTTACAAATTACTGATATTAGTGGGCAAATAATTCTTACTCAAAAAGAAAAAGTTCAAATGACCAATAATTGGCAAATGGATTTGACTAATTTTCAAAATGGATTTTACATTTTAAATATCAAATCTAAAAATTTATTTTTGAGCCGAAAAGTTGTGGTTTCTAATTGATTTTGAAACTGTAATTAAAATAAATGTACATTTTAACTATCGAAAAATAATTCAATTTTATTTACGATAAAAATCATTCAAATCGGAATATCCGCTAGATATTCCGATTTTTTTATGCAATAAGAAATACTTTAATATCATTTATAGAGTTTTTACTTTACTATTTGTAATTTTGCCATTTATTATAAAATCTACATGCGAATATTTACTTTCTTATTTCTATTGGGTTGTTTTCCTAGTCTTGCACAGGAAGCTGTTGATTCTATCTCCATTGATAGTATTGATGTAAAACCGATTGTTCAAAAGAAAAATGTAGAGCCTATATTAAAAATTGATTCTGTTTCTCTCAATTATTTTACTTTAGATGATGTCTATCTTAAACGAGTTATTACCGATACTCTTTTAGATCATATCCAAAATTATAACCCTATTAATAATCGAAGATCTCCTTACGCCAATTTAGGCAATATGGGTTCTGCGCATACATCACTTCTATATATACCCAATAAACAAATCGGTTTTAGAATTGGGAAACCTATTTATAATCTGTATCTGAGAGATAATAAAGATTTGAAATTCTATAATAGTAATCGTCCCTTGACGCAGTTGTTTTATTCACAAGGGCGGGGTCAAAATAATACTCAATTTCAAGGAGCTTTTGCAAAAAACTTTACTCGGGGAATTCATTTCTCAATTGATTATCAAAAAGTTATTCATCAACTAAGTTCAGAAATTGCAATCAATCAAAATGCAATTTATCCAACCCAAGTCGCTTCATTATCTTCTTTGATTACAGGATTTTGGTATCAATCTAAAACAAATAGATATAATGCGTTCTTATCTTTTAAATCTAATTATGTTGAACAACGTTTTCATGGAGGAGTTGACTGGAATTCGGATTTAGCAGCCCAGATTGATACCGCAGCTAATCTAAATTTTTCGTTTTCTATTCCAATATTGGCCAATAAATCTCCTAAATATAGACAATCTTCAAAAAAGGTAGCGTTACAACAAAATTATCAGCTCTCATCTTTATTTAATGACAATGCTTTGGTAGTTTCCCATGAAATAGGGTATGAAGTTATTCAGCAAAAATTCTATGATGTAAGTCCTGACTCAAATTATTACAAACAGTTTTTTACAGATAAAAGAGGTATTCGTTCATTGATAAAGGATAATGTTTTTAGCAATGAAGTAAATCTGAAATGGATTAATCACAAAAATCAAAATGGCTCTAAAGAACTTTTTTCGGCTGGTTTAGTTTATAATTTTCACCACATCCTTCAAGAACCCGACACAAATAATATTAATGATATTTTCGCTATTGGGAAAATCAATATTCCTATCGCAAAATTTGGATTGCTTAATGCGAATGCAAAATTGGGTTTAGGAAACAGTACGGGGGATTTTTCTCTTGATGGACAATTAAAAGTTAAATTTAAGAAAATAGGAGATGTACAATTGGCAGGATATTTTACTCGATTTCAACCTTCTCTTTTACAATCTAAATTAAATATCTCTAGTGTAAATTATTGGAATAATGATTTTAAAAGAATAATTAACTTTGGATTGCAAGGTCAATATTTTCTAAAAAATTATAATTTAGAAATTGGAATAAAATCTCATACCATCAATAATTATATCTACTTCAATCAAAATCAAAAATATCAACAAGCAGATAATCTACTTGCTGTAATTCAAATTTATACTCAAAAAGATTTTCATTTGAATGTCTTCCATTTGAAAAATAGGATAACTTTTCAAAAATCTGGGGATTTAATTCGTTTGCCGGATTTACTTTTAAATCATAGTTTCTTTATACAAACCAAATTGTTTGAAAAAAGAATGCTTACTAAAATAGGCGTTGATTTACAATGGGTTCAAAATTATAAAGGAAATAAATTTAACTTTCTTGTTGGGGATTTTTATTTGCAAGACGATATTCAAATATCTGCTTATCCTTTAATGAATGTCTTTTTAGATGTTAAAGTTCAAAATTTCAGAGCCTTTTTAAAAGTTGAAAACATTTATGCTCCTTTTACAAATGATGTTTATTATCAAGTGCCTTATTATTTAAAAAGAGAAATGGATTTTAGGTTTGGAATCCATTGGGATTTCTGGGACAAAAAACGCCAAAAAATAAACCAAACAAATTCAACAAAACCTAAAACCCAATCAAGAAAACCTAATGGCTTATAGCTCGAAATTTGGTTCTAATTCACCCTCATGTCCATCCTCATAAAACTCATTGATTATTTTTACAATTTCATCTGTAGAATCTGTTATCGGAATCAAATCTAAGTCCGATGCTTTGATATTATTTTCTACATCAAGCATTACATCTTTAATCCATTTTTTCATTCCAGTCCAAAATTCAGTACCCACCAAAATAACGGGTACTTTTGTGATTTTTTTTGTCTGAATAAGTGTTAACACTTCAAACAACTCATCTAACGTTCCAAAACCACCTGGTAGAACAACGAATGCTTGAGCGTATTTTACAAACATTACTTTTCTGACAAAAAAGTATTTATGATCTAAACTAGATGTCAAATATGGATTGTTTGATTGTTCAAATGGCAAATCAATATTCAAACCTACTGAAGTACCTTCACCTTCAAATGCACCTTTATTCCCAGCTTCCATAATTCCTGGTCCTCCACCAGTGATTATTCCATACCCTTCATCTGTCAATCTATGTGCTATTTTAACTGCCAATTCATAGTATTTAGTCCCGGGTTGTGTTCGAGCCGATCCAAAAATTGATATACAAGGATCAATGCTGTTTAGCGCTTCAAAACCTGCAACAAATTCTGAAATTACTTTAAACATGGTCCATGAATTCTCTCCTTTTAGTCGCCCCCACTTTCTTCTTCTTGCTGCAAATTTTCCTTTTTCTACATTAGCCATACTTATTATTTTTTATTATAAACAAAACAAAGTTTGCCAAAAATGACAAACTTTGCAATGTAAATATTATTTTTTAATTATTATTGATATTTTTTAATTATTTTAGTAACTACTTCTTCTTGTTACATGCTGATATACTTCAGCTTCAGTAATAATTGTTGAGTGACTTAAAATCACTAATCGTTCAATAATATTTCTTAGCTCTCTAATATTCCCTGTCCATTCGTAATTTTGTAGTGCTTTGATTCCCGTTTCTTCAATCGTTTTCACTGGAATGCCTTGCTCATTACATACAAGCGTTAGAAAATGATTTACTAACAATGGAATATCATCTGCTCTGTCATTTAATGATGGAACGTGTATTGGAATAACTGCAACCCTATGATATAAATCTTCTCTGAAGTTTCTATTCTTAATCTCTTCTGTTAGATTTTTATTCGTTGCTGCAATAACTCTTACGTTTACTTTTATTTCTTTATCTCCACCAACTCGAGTTATCTTGTGCTCCTGCAATGCTCTCAAAACTTTCGCTTGAGCAGACAAACTCATATCTCCAATTTCATCTAAAAATAAAGTTCCGCCATTTGCTTGTTCAAATTTCCCTATTTTTTGCTTATACGCTCCAGTAAATGATCCTTTTTCATGACCAAAAAGCTCACTTTCAATCAACTCACTTGGAATTGCAGCACAGTTTACTTCAATGATTGGTCCTGATGATCTTGGACTTTTTTCGTGTACCCACCGAGCAACCAATTCCTTACCTGTTCCATTGCTACCTGTAATTAATATTCTAGAATCTGATGGAGCTACTTTTTCTATCATATCTTTTATTTCCATGATAGCCTTTGATTCTCCAATTATTTCTTGTGTTTTATAATTCCTTACTCGGGTTTTAAGCACTTTCGTTTCAGTCACAAGCATTGATCTATCCATAGCGTTTCTTATGGTAATCAATAAACGATTTAAATCTACTGGCTTTTGAATAAAATCATATGCTCCTTTACGTACTGCAACAAGTGCAGTTTCTATATCGCCATGAGCTGACATCATTATTACCTGACTTTCTATCTTCAAAGCAGCAATTCTATCAAGCGCTTCAAGTCCATCCATATTAGGCATTTTTACATCTAATATGATTACATCGTACGTATTTCGTTTTAACTTAGCAAGTGCAGCAAGTCCATCAACCGCTTCATCAACTTCATAGTTTTGTAAAGTTAAAATTTCAGCTAGTGTTTTTCTGATTGCTTCTAAATCATCTACTATTAGGATTCTGGCCATGGAGTGTATTTTATTATGATGGAAAAATGTTCATTAATTGAATATAACTTTACATACTTTTCCCATATACTAAATGTATATTCGAGCTATAAGTAAAATAAGGTTGTGGAGTTAGAAACGGCGCAAAATATGATATGTTGCAATCTATTATGAAAATAAATATATTTAATTTACCTAATATTATAAGTACCTGAAATTGTGTGGAATATGCACATCTTGCACTTAAATGATACTATTTCTATGCCGTAAGTACGGACTACGCTACGCTGTTGGGTTGAAATGGAATAAATTTCATTTGTCCTTTTAAAGTCCGATGAAATTCAGTTCGTCATTTTTCGAATAAAAACATCCGTGCATATTCCACACAATTTCAGGTACTTATAATATTAGGTAAATTAAATATATTTATTTTCATAATAGATTGCAACAT
>CAMZLN010000166.1 GCA_947311465.1 uncultured Saprospiraceae bacterium | reverse complement strand
TCTTTTCAGATAAAATCGAAAAATTTATACCTCCTAAAAAAGGAAAGCAACATATACTTAGAATTATTCGTGAATTAATTAATTTTGAGCCAAGCGGACAAGGAACAAATATTAAATTAGCTTTAGAATATTTTACAAATCTAGTCAAGAAAAGAACGATTTGTTTTATGCTGTCTGATTTTATGGATAGTGGCTATGATACTGCTTTGAGAATTGCGGCTAGAAGACATGATTTGGTAGGAATACATTTGTATGATGAATTTGAAAAATCATTGCCTAATGTAGGAATGATGAGAGTACATGATGCAGAGACCAATGATTCGATAATTATTGATACTGCTTCTAAAAAAGTACGAAATCAATACGAAGAAAATTTTCAAAATCAATACAATTATTTTACCAATGCCTTTAAAAAAGCGGGTGCAGACACAATGAGTATTTGTACCAATGAGTCTTATGTAAATGCATTAATGAAATTTTTCAAAAAACGACATAAATAACTGTGAGAAGAATTGCAATTGTCATATCATTAATATTCATAAACTACTTCGCCATTGGGCAACAAGTAGTGGGAAGTGTGGATTCTACAACAGTGCATCTTGGCACCAAAGTAGGATATTACATCAAAGTAACAGGTGAGAATATTTCCAATCCAGAAGTAGATTTGACATCACTAGATACCTTCGATACATTCACTATAATATCAACGGGAGCTTGGAGAGCATTGGAAGGAAATACTGGATTTGTTCAAGCATTAAAAGTGATTCCTACTCAAGAAGGTGCGATTTATATTCCAAAAGTAAAAGTATCATTTGAATCCAATGGAAGTAAAGTATCCGCCTATACCCGAAGAATCAATCTAGATGTTTTGGAAAATACATCCTTGCCCCAAGATATTCTTTCCAACAAACCTAATGCTACGGAACCATTGACTTTAGAAGATTTTATTCCTTACCTCATTGCTTTGGCTCTATTGTTTGGATTGATTGGACTTTGGCTTTATTATAAAAGAAAAAATAAGCCTAAGGAAATTGTCATTCCGGAAGTCATTATTCCGCCACATGAAATTGCATTATCAAAATTAAAAGCTTTGAAATTATCTAAAGTATGGGAAACTGATACAAAGACTTTTCATAGTAAATTGAGTATGATTTTGAGAGAATATCTCGGTGGCAGATTTAAAATACATGCAGTAGAATCAACAACAGGTGAAATCGTTGACGACATGAAAACTGCCAATATGAAGAAAGAAAATATTCAACAATTTAAGGATATATTTGAGATGGCGGATTTGGTAAAGTTTGCAAAAGCAACGCCTCCAAAAGACATACATGATAAAATATTAAGCTTTGCAGAAAAATTTGTACAAACTACAAAGCCAAAAATAGAACAAAAAGAAACGGAGAATTGATATGGGATTATGGTCTGAAAATATGAGTTTTGTCAATCCATTATTTTTGATTTTGCTAGGGTTAATTCCTTTAGCAGGATTTTGGTATTATACCCGAAGACAAAGGATGCATACTCAAATGAAAGTTTCCAACTTAGCGGCTTTCAAAGGTCAATCTTCCTTACGTGGTAAGTTTTTGATAGTACTTCCGATTTTAAGGGCTTTGGCTTTTGCATCCCTGGTGGTTGCTCTGGCTCGTCCTCAATTGACGCTCAAAGAAGAAGATATTCAAGCAGATGGAATTGACATTTTTTTAGTCATAGATTTATCAAGTAGTATGTTGGCTCAAGACTTCAAACCCGATCGCTTGGAAGTGAGTAAGCGTGTAGCAATGGATTTTGTTGACAAACGAACTTACGATAGGATTGGGTTGTCCGTATTTGCCGGAGAAGCGTTTACACAATGTCCTTTGACTACCGACCATACTGTAGTAAAAGGGTTTTTATCAGCTTTAGAATGTGGAATTTTGCAAGACGGAACTGCTATCGGAATGGGGTTAGCTTCTTCTGTCAATAGGCTAAAAGAAAGTGAAGTCAAAAGTAAAGTTGTTATTCTCTTAACAGATGGTGTCAACAATTCGGGATATATCAAGCCAGAGACTGCTGCGGAATTGGCTAAAGAATTTAATATAAAAGTTTATACAATTGGTGTTGGATCAGAAGGCGATGCTATTGCTCCAATAAGCAAAAAAAGGGGTGGTGGATTTGTATATGGATTTACAAGAGTCCAGATTGATGAACAACTTTTGAGAAATATTTCCTACATGACAGGTGGAAAATATTTTAGAGCGACCAATGAAAGAGCTTTGGAGCAAATATATGAGCAAATCAATCAGTTGGAAAAAACAAAAATTGACGTTACTACGATTAAAAGATATAGTGAAGAGTTTTATCGTTTTGCATTTTTAGGATTGATATTTCTGATGTTGGAGATTTTGATGAGGAATACGGTGTTGAGGACTTTGCCTTAGGATGGGAAGGTGCAAGGTGCAAAAAAAAGGTGCAAGGTACAAGGTGCAAAAAAAAAAGGTGAAGGGTACAGGGTGCAAAAAAAAGGGTGGAGGGT
>CAMZLN010000165.1 GCA_947311465.1 uncultured Saprospiraceae bacterium | reverse complement strand
TGGATGGAGAATTGTTTGCAGTGGAAAAATTAATTAAACAATAAAAAATTATATGATGAAACGGATTTTACTTTTTACGATAACTTTAATCTTTTATAATGGGATGGCTTTTGGTCAGTGTGATAGTGTGGAGCAGTACAATGCTCTAATGACCATTTATAATGATGCAAATGGAGACAACTGGAGACACAATACAAACTGGGGAAGTAACAAACCTTTTGAACAATGGTATGGAATTTCAACAAATGAAATGGGATGTGTAACAAAAATTAGTCTTTGGTACAATTCGTTATCAGGTAAATTATCTAAATCAATTGGAGAGTTTTCAGAACTAGAAACACTAAGCATCGGACTTAATCCAAATCTTAAAAAGGAACTTCCAAAAGAGATAGGAAAACTCACAAAGCTTAAGTATATGTATCTAAGTAGATGTGCCTTTTCAGGTGTATTCCCCAAAGAAATAGGAAATTTAAAACACCTTATAGAATTAATTGCACACCATAATCATTTTTCACAAAACCTACCCTCAGAATTTGGGAATTTAGAAGAACTGCAACTTTTAGATTTAGAATTCAATGAAATCTCAGGAATTCCTGAAAGTTTTTCGAATTTGCAACAATTAAAAAAGATTAATTTTAGTAATAATCGTTTGGAAGGAAATGTCCTTGAAATTCTATCTAACCTTATTAATTTAGAAACAATATATCTAAATATAAATCAAATTTCAGGTAGTATCCCTGACCAACTAGCAAATTTACCTAATTTATTAACAATTAGATTAGAGTCAAACAAACTCTCTGGATGTATTGGTGATTCTCTTTTGTCCAAATTTTGTGATGGTAATTCTCATATCTATCTTGGTGGGAATTATTTATTGCCGCATTATGGGAATATAGAATCAATATGTTTTTATAAAGATCAGATTGGAGCACCGTGTAATGATTGGGACAAATTTACTAAAGACGACCGAATCAGAGAAAATTGTGAATGCAAAGGTGATATAGATACATCCGATTGTAAGATAATGAACTATTTGGCTTTAATGAAAATTTACGATACGCTTAATGGTGACAATTGGAAAAATAATGACCATTGGGGTGGAAGCTACCATTCCTTAAATGATTGGCATGGTATAAGAACAAACTCCAAAGGTTGCGTTACCGAAATCTATCTCCGTAATAATAACCTTACTGGAGAAATCCCCCAAGAAATAGGGCAATTATCTGAATTAAAAAAACTTAACTTAGCTCTAAACAATCTCACAGGCAAAATCCCCAAAGAAATTGGGCAATTATCCGAGTTAAAAGAACTTAACTTAGCAATAAATAATATTGCAGGCGAAATACCCAAAGAAATTGGGCAACTTGCTAACTTAAGGAAACTACAAACAGGAACAAATCAATTGACTGGAACAATTCCAAAAGAATTAGGAATGTTATCTGAATTGATACAACTAGACTTTAGTAATAATAAGCTATCAGGTCCGATACCTAAAGAGGTTTCAAACATGTATGAACTAGAAACTTTCAACATAAGCCATAACCATTTTTCTGGCCCATTTCCAACAGAATTAACTCTTATATCCAATTTAAAAACATTAAACATAAGCAATAATAATTTTTCTGGACAGATTCCAAAAGAGTTAGCCCAATTAACGAATTTAAGAACTTTAAATATTAAAAACAATAAATTCTCTGGGAGCATTCTAAATGAGATTGGAAACTTAAAATACTTAGAATCTATTGACCTAAGTCATAATCAATTAACTGGAAATATTCCAGCATCACTTACCAAACTTCGGGCAGACCTATTAGCACTAAACGATAATCTTTTGTCTGGAAACATTCCCGTTGGATTCGGATCTTATTTTGATTTCCATAGGCTTTATTTTCAGAACAATAATTTATCGGGGTGCTTCCCTCCTAATTTAAAAAAATTTCAATGTGAATTTGGGTTCAATCCAGATAATAATACTTATGGGTATAACTTCACTAACAATCCATTACTGCCCTATGAAGGTGATTTTGAAAAAATATGTGAAGGGCTTCCCCAAAAAAGTGCACCCTGTGATGATGGTGACCCGAATACAAATGGCGATTTGATTGATAAGGATTGTAATTGTACTCCAAGTTCAGGTTGTCAATCTAGGGATTTAGTAGCATTGATGCAATTATATACTTTTACAGATGGCGAAAACTGGAAAAACAATAAAAATTGGGGAAGTTCTGAATATATCGGTTCATGGCATGGAGTATCTACAAATACTGAAGGATGTGTTGTCCGATTGGAATTAACAAACAATAGGTTAAAAGGTGAAATTCCAGACGCTTTAGGTGACTTATCAGATTTAAAAGGATTGATATTAGCTGAAAATAAATTAATGGGTAAAATTCCAAAATCATTAAAAAAACTTAAAAATTTAAAGTATTTAAATTTTTCAAACAATCTACTTGTTTCAAACATACCTATTGAAATTAGTAATATCATATCATTAAAAGGACTAAACTTATCTCAAAATGAATTATCTGGTATGATTCCAAAAGAGTTAGCTAATTCGTCCAATTTAAACAGTATAATACTATTCGATAATAAACTAGTTGGTAAAATTCCTCGAGAGATTTATCAACTTAATCAACTTAATGAATTATCCATTCAAAACAACCAAATCTCAGGACACATCCCCAAAGAAATTGGTCAATTGTCCAATTTAATCTGGCTTAATTTAAGTAATAATCAACTCGATGGAAATATTCCTTCTGAGTTAGAATCTTGCACTAGATTAGAAGACATCCGCCTTTCAAACAACAATCTCACAGGAAACATTCCCGAAGAAATCGGTAATATTGAAAATATAAACTGGCTATATCTTGACAACAACAACTTTTATGACTGCATCCCAAACAACATCATCCAAGGAAAATGCGAAAATAATCATCAATTCAAATTGGGAAACAACCCCCTACTCCCCCACCAAGGAGACCTTTCCAAACTATGCAACGACGTCGCCCAAATCGGTGCACCATGCGATGACGGAGACCCTGCCACACCCAATGACAAAATCGACGAAAATTGCCTTTGCAATGGAAAAACTGTAGCCATAAAAGATATTAAAAACAAAACAAATGTAAGAATCTATCCCAATCCTGCATCTGATGTTTTGCATTTTGAAATAGAAAATAAAAGCTGGCACGGAAATACGAATATCGTTTTCTATAATCTACTTGGGGAAGAAGTTAGAAAATTGGTTATTTCTGATACCAGTGATTTTTTGGATTATCGGATTGATATTCCTAGTGGTGTTTATTTTTGTCGGGTAGGAATGCAAATTTTTAAGGTGGTTATTTCTCGTTGATTTTTGATGATTTGATTATAGGATAAGGCATCTCTCCAAAGTCGAGCCTTGATGAGTTGACGTTTGAAAATAAGATTCATTTTAAAAATAATGTCCCTTTGGAAATTCAACTCATCTTTCATCTAAG
>CAMZLN010000164.1 GCA_947311465.1 uncultured Saprospiraceae bacterium | reverse complement strand
GATTTTAACATCAAAATTGGTAATAAATTAACAATCGATTCGATTACTTTATTTCATTACGCTAATCCAAATCTTCTAATAAAAAAAAAATGAAAAATAGAGAAAGTGCAATAAAAATCATAGAAAAATTATCTAAATCAGAACAATTGGCTCTTGCAAAGGAAATAGCGAGGATATGCGAAAAACAGTATCGTAAAGGATATCAACACGGAGTTTGCGATTGCGTCAACGGAGATACAGACGATGCAAAGGCTCAAAAGTTTAGAACTAAGGGAATGTTAGATAATTATACGAAAATTGTAAGTCCTCTTGATTTTTCCGCAAAAACAGAAAGATTTGATATAATCAAATCTGAATTAAGTATGAGCGACATGGAAATCCTTAGTATTTTATACTTAATTAATTAATAAAACGAAATTAGGTATCCAAATATATTTAGATACCTAATTTTAACAAATACATTTTATAGAATTAATACCCAAAAACAAACGGCATAACCCACCTCCCCATCACAAACCCAACAGGAATACCAATCATCGCCGAACCAAATGCCTTTTTGGCTTTCTTCGGACTAGATTTTCGATGAATAAAATATAAAATGATTCCAATCGGTGGAATAATACTGGACAGTATAGTCCACAGCTTACTCAATTCTTTGTTATTCATGATTGTCGATTTTAATGGTGATTTTCCCTTTGGTTCTACCCCTAGCTAAATGCTCAAAAGCAGAAATTACATCAGAAAAATAAAATGTCTTTTCAATAATTGGTTTTATAGTTTGAGATTGTACCAATGATAAAATTTCTTTTAATTGTGCTTGATTGGGTCTCATGAAAATAAATTCATAATTTGCATGCATTGCTCTGATGAGCTTTTTTAATTTACCTGTTTTTAAACTTAAAAAGAATGCTATCAATTTTGGAATTTTTAATTCTTTTGCTACTTTCATATTGATTTCGACAGGCAATAAACTGATAATCTTTCCTCCCTGTTTGATAATTTTAAATGCATCGTAAGTGTACGAATCCCCAAGTGTATCAAAAACAATATCCAACTCCGAACAAGCTTCTAAATACGACTCCTTTTTATAGTCAATAACCACATCTGCACCAAGTGCATTTACCCAATCTTTGTTTTTAGTACTTGTAGTTGTATAGACAAAAGCACCTTTGGATTTGGCGTATTGTATCGCAAATGTGCCTATGCCACCTGAACCTGCATGGATTAATATTTTATCCCCTTTGTTGATTCCGCCTACTCGATCGAAAGCTTGAATTGTGGTCATTCCTACTACTGAAAAAGAAGAAATAGTTTCAAAATCAACAGACGAATCCATCAAACAAACATCCTGATATTTTACTTTACAATATTCTGCAAATGCACCGTCCACCGTTCCAAAAACAGCGTCACCTTCTACTAAATTATCTACATTCCTTCCAACCTTCACAATAATGCCACTAAAATCGCTTCCAACAAGTGCAGGAAATTTTAGTTTTTCTGTTTTAGCAAATGTTCCTTGAATCACCTTATAATCATGAGGATTGATGCTAGTATATTTCACTTTCACTAAAACTTCATCATCTGAAATTTCAGGAATTGGCATATCCATGATTACCAAATTGTTTTTAAAATCGCCATAGCCTATTTGTATCAATGCTTTCATAACTGATAAAACTGCCCATGAAAACCAAAAGGAATATGCTGTGGCAAATAAATTCTAGCCAACTCCGTGAAAGACTGAGCATCCATAATGTGCATGAATGACCTTTTAGATTTCCCATCTAAAAAAACAGTTAATAAAACTCCATCATCTTCAGAAGTTGCATCAGGTTTGGGAACGAAAATCGTTTCACTTGGAAATGTATCGACTTCATACCATTCTTTCTCCGTTTTATTCACAACATCAATTTTAATCAATCGATCAAAAAACTGAGAATCATCCAACTGAGAAGGTCCATAAACATATTGGTATTCCTTTTCATTGTATTTTTTGTAATAAATGGTCTCCAATTCAATAAAACGATCCGAAATCTTTTCAATCGAAATATGTTCCGTTTCTAAATCAATCGTAAATCTTGAAAAAGAATCATAGCCTTTGGTCGTTTGACCATGCTCCAAAACATAATCTACTTTCATGTCATTGATATTGGAACGATTGAAAAATGGCATATCAATAATCACCTTTCCATCCTTTTCAAATGCATTGGCGGTATGTCCAAAATGAATCGCTTTATCCATGTGAACTGTTTGAACAACACCTGTTTTTTTGTGAACAAAAATAAAATTTGTTCCCTTTTCTGGTTTCCATTCCAAAGCTCCCAAGTAGGAACCGCCCATAATCAATTTACTTTTATTCAGAAACCAAGGAATTTCTATATAAATCATATAATTCTCCGTAGTGGAAAAAGAATGGATATCAGACAACTGTTTGGTCTTTACACGTGCAATCACTTCTCGTTTTCTTGCTCCTTTGGAAATTTTATAAAAAATATATTCATTCTTCATCATATTGTTTCCAATATTGAAAACATCTCCCGTATTTGTGTCTAAACTTGGATGTGGAGTATGGCCTGTCATTTGCAAATCACTTCCCATATTATCTCCAAAATCATATTGTTCCTTTGTTTCCAAATTATCTGGATCAATACGAAAAGTGGACATTCCGCCTGTAATGGTCAATAAATCATCATTGATTTTCAAGAAATTGACGTTGACATTATCCGACATTTTTGGAGGAGTAAGTTTTTTCCACATCGGTCTTGGATCTGTACCAAATTCTACGGCAGACATTTTTTGTTCGGCAAAACTCTTTTTAAAAATTTCGGTTCTGACAAATCTATTTTGATAAGACATTTTTCCGTTTTTAAAGGAAAAACGATTAATCATTGCAGGTCCATCAAACCAATGCACTAGTTTTTGTCCTGGATATTCAAATTTCCCAGGCCCATTTCGGAATAGATTACCATTTAACCATTTGGGTATTTTGCCTTGAACGGGCAAATCTGTTTCTAATATTTCATTGTGTTGTGATGTGAATCCTTTTTTGTACATAATCTGTATTTTTTGATGATTGATAATACAAATGTACGGGAGGTCTGATGTAGAAACCTTTCCAATCTTGCTTTCTTAGATTTGACAATTAAATTGCTAATATGGTGGAATAAATGCTAGATTGGAACAAAAATCTTTGTCAATAAATCTTGTGAGTCAGTAGAAAAGACATCATTCAAAAATTGGTCAAAAAGTGGGGCATCTCTTAATATAATATTTTCTTTAAGAATATAATCTTGAAAAATCTGATCATATACATCTCCCAAAAATCGATAATCTCCTTGATAAATAAAAGTCATATATCGTCCCCCTTCTAGTCTTTTAATGGGAAAAGATGGATGCTTAATTGGTTTATCTATACTGATACAAGCATCATAACGTAAATTGTGTTTCTCTGTAATCGATGGATCATCCCAATGAATGCTAAACATTCGAGTTCGTTCTGAAAACAATTGCTCTTTTTGAACAAATGTCATCAGCTCTTTCCAAACCATCTGGACATCATTTGCTCCTGATTTGCCTTTTGATTGATTGGTCAACACCAAGGTAGGTGTAAAGGATTCTAGTTTTTGTATTAATGAAAAATCAGTTTTTTGTTTTGTATTCTTGACAATTTTGAAAGAATGATTGGGTATTTTTCGATATTTCGATGGAGAGACACCAAATTGTTTTTTAAATCCTTTTGTAAAAGAAGTAGGCGTTTCATACCCAATTTTAAATGCTATTTGCGAAATAGAATCTGACGAATATTTCAATAATCTTGCCCCTTTTTCTATTCTAATTCGAGTTACATAAGTTCCCAAAGGCTCTTGTAAATAAGATTTAATCATCCGATGAAAATGATATTTTGAGACCAAGGCAATTCGAGACAAAACATCTAAATCTAATGGTTCATCCATATTTAGATGAATATATTTCAAAACTTCATTAAACTTATTCTGATAAGACTCCATAAAATGACAATCAAGATTTGTTTTACAACCGAATCTTCTTCAATCGATCCAAATCTCGTTTATTCTCCCGATCCTTCATCGTTGCTCGCTTATCATACTTCTTTTTTCCTGAAGCTAAAACAACCAACAATTTGGCAAATCCACGGTCATTTATATACAATTTATAGGGAACTATCGTAAATCCTTTCTCAGAAACACGTCTTCCCAATTTTTTCAATTCTCGCTTGCTTAGCAATAATTTTCTTGGGCGTAAAGGATCATGATTATTGTAAGTACCAAATTTATATTCCGCAATAAACATATTTCTTATCCATAATTCCCCCTTTAAAAAAAAGCAATAAGCCTCTTTTATATTGGCGGTCCCTTCCCTTATAGATTTGATTTCTGTTCCCATCAAAACCATTCCTGTTTCATATTCACTATGAAAAAAGAATTCATGTTTAGCCTTTCGGTTAATAATCATTACTTCCTTCTGCTTCTGCTTCTTTGCCATTTATTATAAATTTGGATTGTAAAGGTACGAAATCAATAGAAGAGATACAACTTTCGATTACACCAGACAAAAAGCATATCAGTTTTTAATAATTTTTTGACAAAATACTTCATCTCCTGATACAATATTCAGAAAATATACTCCATTTACTAAAGTTGTCAAATCTAATATATTCTGAAAATCGAAATCTCTAATATTTAAAATTTCTTTCCCTAAGACATCATAGATAGCTAAATTTGATTTTAATATTGATGGATGTCTAATATTCAAATAATTATTTGTAGGATTAGGATATATTTCAAACTGATCAATAGATATGTCATCATTTTGCAATACTAAATCATCATGAATAATATTTTCAAAAGCGTAAAACATCCAATTTTTAATTCTAGAATGAGTTAAATTATGTGAAAAAGTTAAAGTACCATAGCTTGTGTAAAATGTACTATTTTTAACCTTTATCAGAGAACTTCCACTTTCTCCACCTATTCCATAGGTTCCAGAAATCGCAAGTGTCTTTGGTCGCAGTATATCAATTTTTCCGAAACTATAATTTAATGTATCTCCATTATATTCAGTTGAATCTAGAGCTAAAATAGGAAATGAAGGATAAGAAAATTTATAAAAAATACCGTCTTCCAAAATTTCATTATTTTCTTCAAACCCAATGCTAATCCATCCTGTTTTATCTCCAATTGGTTTTTCCAATTCCAATATTGCAAAATCTTCTCCATCCAAAATCCAGTTTTCAAAACAATAAACCTTAGTCACATAACTACAATCAAAGTTTGAATTTTCAACTCCATTATCAAAAATGGGGCAAACATAAATATCATTATCAAAGAATGTTTGGACACTATTGTCCGCAACACAGTGAGCTGCACTCAAAACATGTCTTCGACTCACCATACTACCAGAACATAGAGAAGATAAAGTGTCATTTTTTGATTTAAATAGTTTTACACTTGTTCTGATAGGATAATTTGTCAAATCAAAATCAATAGAAGCTATATTTTTCGAAAAATTCATTTCTGGAGCAGATTCAGGCAAAAATTCAATACTATTATTGTAGTTTCCTATAGCGAAGTTTGTAAAATCACTCAAAACTAGAATTGTAGTATCAAATTCAATAATTGACATTGTGTCCACTAATTTCGTTTTTAAATCGTAGACTAAAACTCGTTTAGCTTGACTGAAAACTTGTAATGAATAAAAAATAGAAATGAGTAAAAATAAGTTTTTCATTGTTTTATTTTTCGTTTAAATTAATTGTAATACATTATTCAACGTAATAGAAAAAATAATATTACAAAAAAACAACATTCACTCCCCATATTTCATCAAAAATACTTCAGAGCGATTCTCATTATAATATGCGACCATAAACAAATTGTCAAATTCATCCTCGCCAAGATTAGCATAAATATCTTGCCCAATCAATTGATTAACCAAATCTGGCGTTGTATTCGAATGACCCACTACCAATACTTTTTGATATAATTCATTTTCCAATACTGTTCGTATTAGCTTTTTATTGGTAAAATAGGTTTCAACCGTAACATTTTGTGCTGACGCTGTGGGTTCTGCGGTTTCTTTCGTTCTTTTATAGTCGGTAGAAAAAACAGCATTCAAATTGATATTAGCTAATATTCTAGACAATTCATTAGCCCTAGCTTGCCCTTCTACTGTTAATGATGGATTTGAGCCACTCCCCTTTTCAGCATGACGAACTACAAAAAAATATGTAGCCGTATCAGCAACCATATTTTCAATCAATAAAGTGTCGTGTACAAATAATGTATCATGTATCATAACCGAAACCGTATCATGTTTAACGATGGTTTTTGTAATTATCTCAGGATCTTTGGTGCAGCTATCAAATAAAAAGAAGGACAACAAAAGTAGAATGGTAATTTGGTGAAAATATTTCATAAGTCATTTTTTGGTAAAAAATATATCTTGATGAGTTGGAATTTATCAAAAAGATAAACGTAAAAAATAGGTGTCCACCTACTTCAAAACACTGTAAAAATAAAGAAAATATTTTGAAGTCTATGAATGCTCTTCATCAATTTATTTATCTTTATCCTAAAAATAATGAAAACCTTTTTTTCTGAATATAAAGTTGATTATTCTACCTACACTTTTGGTTATACTGCCTATTGTTTTCTTGAGCCACAAGATAAAATATCAGAAATCTATGGAAATGGATTTCTCCCATTTACGGGAAAACAAGATATCACAGATGATATTTTTTATATGGCTCGAAGTTTAAGAGTCAATCTTAATGATTTCTCGGATTCTTCCGAAAATAGACGGATAAATAGAAAAATAGAACCCTTAGAAATATCATTTAACGTTATTCCTAAAATAGATTTTGACCTTAAAAACCAAAACTTTAGAACATTATGCTTGGACTATGCTCAAGGGAGATATAGTATGGGCGGCATGAGTGAAGAGCGCTTTGACTATGTTCTAAGCAAGACTACAGCCAGCCATATTTTCGAGTTTAAAAGTAAAGACGAAATCATTGGATACATCATTTGCTATATTGACAACGAAATACTTCATTATTGGTTTTCCTTTTTTGATACAGGATTGATGCAGCAATATTCTCTTGGAAAATGGATGATGTGGGCGGCAATTGATTGGGCAAAAAGGAATAATTTAAAATATATTTACTTGGGTACGGCCTACAATCAAAAAGCACTATACAAGGTGCGTGATTTCAAAGGTGTAGAATTCTTTGATGGAAGAATATGGAATACCAATACCAAAATATTAAAACATTGGTGTAAAACTGATGGTGAAGAAAGGAATATCGATCGTTTTAAACAAGAGTAAGCCTATCCTATCGCTTATTTAATCTAATCGTTTTAAGAACATCTTGATTGGCACCAATAAATTGCACCAAATACATTCCTTTTGGGTAAGATGAAATCTCATAGTGATTATTAGAATCTATTTCAAAAGAACCCATTTTTCTACCTAAAATATTGAATACATCCACTTTAACAATTTCTGAATTAAAATTTGAAATGGAGAAAAAATTAGTGGCTGGATTTGGGTAAATATTAATATTTGAATCACTCCATGAATATGTGATTGGATCTTCAGTACTTATTTCTGTTGGATTGAAATTATTAGCTTCAATTTGAAATGTTCCGAACAATAAAAAAGATAAAATAAGTAAAGTTGATTTCATGTAGTAGGATTTATTTCTACAATTTACATTTTTTCGACTAGAAATGCAAGTCTAATAAAACAATATTATGTAAAATCACTAAAATCTCCAATTTTAATTCGTTTTTTATGACGTCTATTTGTCAAAACACTTGTTTTTAATGATTATATAAAATAATTCTAATAACTTGGTAAGGAATAAAATTGGATAATTATGAAAAAGTATTTACCGTTCGCTATCTGTCTTTTCTTAGGATTATTTGTTTCTGCTCAAACTGAATTGCCTAATCAAAAAAATAATATAGTCCAATCTCAACTTGAAATAAATAATATCCCCGAAGCAATTCAAACTTCATCATCGGAAGGGAATCGTTTTCAAATGACACTTAGTAATACGACTAATGTTACCCAAAATTTAACTATCAAATTATCCAAATTACAACCCGATGATTGGAAGGCAAATTTCACAATAAATGATTCCGATTATCAAAATAGTGCGCACATCTCTTTATTGCCAGGAGAAAGCAATATCACCATAAATATTAGTCCAGGATTACAAACAGGTATTGGTAGATATAAACTTAAAATATGGGTAAATGAATCAAAAATTCCCAATATCAAAAATTTTATATTAATCCATAATATCACCAACCTAATTCTTTCAGATTTTGATGCTTCAGATTCAAATAATCATCTTAAAAATACACTTTTAAAGGAACAAATTGCCATTGGCGAGTTGTCGATTTTCGAAATGCTCAAAACTTTTGAACTTGGACTGCTCAATGATTTAAAAAGTATTTTCCTAAATATTGAAGATAATGATGTGGCTCAATATGATCAGTTATTCCATTATTTTACCGATTTTTTAGACAAAGGGGGTAATCTATTTTTATCTGGATCTAGTTTTGACCAAAATATTCATAAAAATCAAGCTTATTTCTATGAAAACTATCTAGGTTTGGATTATAAAATGGCAAGTAATATTACTTTGATAAAACCTATTCCCAATTCAGATTTATTTCAAGAAATTTCTTCTCCGTTTTATCTAAATCCAAATCAATACGTCAATATTTTCAGCCCTAATCAACATGAAACAAAACCGATTTTTGAAACGGAAGATGGGGTTTCAGCTATTTATACGCAGCTCAATAATTTTAAAATAATCTATTTAGGATTTGATATCAACCAAGTTGCTGATCCAAAAATTGCCAATTCTATCATTCAAGAAACAATCCTTTTGTTTAATCCTGAAATTACTTCATCTATCTGGAATGAAAATTTCAATAATAATATAACTGCTTTTCCAAATCCAACCAACGACTTTATCCACATAAAGCTCAATCAAAAAATCAAGAGCCCCATCAATTTGAATGTAATAAATAGCTTTGGACAACTCATTCTCAATCAACAAATCTCACCCAATGATCAGGTCATTAAAATTGATGTTCGTAACTTCAAAAATGGCATCTATTTCTACCAAGTAAGTAATGGAGATGACTTATTTTCAAATCAATTCCTAAAAAATTAAAAATGTAAGCCCCTAATATCTTGATATCTTGAAGTCCTGCTGTCTTGAAGTCCTGACATCTTGCCGTCCTGAAGTCATGCCATCCTGCAGACATGCAAACAAGCCGACCAGCAAACTAAAAAACCGCAAGACGGGAAGGCGACAAGACGGGAAGAGCAAAATAGG
>CAMZLN010000163.1 GCA_947311465.1 uncultured Saprospiraceae bacterium | reverse complement strand
TATCAATTTAAAAATAAATATTACTTTTGCTTTGATTTTCGGTGCAACTTAAGTCGTTGGACATATACTTTATGTGTTCAGACACTTAATACTTGTTTAAAAGGGAATTGGGTGAAAATCCTAAACTGTTCCCGCAGCTGTAAATTCTAGAGATGTTATATCTCATCATTTTTCTATCTTTTGCCACTGTATATACGGGAAGGCGTGAAAAATGTGGAATGAGTCAGAAGACCTGCCAAAAATTATATTTACAAAGAGCTTTCGGTGAAAAGGCTGTAATCAATAATTACTTCTTAGTAATTACTGCTTATCTATTTACCAAAGTTCCTATTTTTTAAATTTTTAAATTTTTAACAATGAAAAGGAACAAATTATTTTATCTAGCAAGTTTTATCTATGTATTGGGACTCTCGTCTTGTGTTGATGATCCTGATATTGAAAAACCTGTTGTGAAAGGGAAGTATGAAACGGGTTACTTTATTACCAATGAAGGACCTTTTAGTGATGGAACAGGAACTATTAGTTTTGTAAATGAAGATGGAACGGTTTCAAATGATGTTTTCCAAGCAGAAAATGATGGTCAGGTATTAGGGAGTATTTTACAATCCATGACCATTATTGATGATAATGCGTATTTTTTAATGAATAATGCACAAAAAGTGGAAGTCGCTGATAGAAAAGAATTAAAATCTACAGGGAAAATTGAAAATTTGAATCAACCAAGATATATGATTTCTGTTGGAAATGATAGAGCTTATGTATCGCAATGGGGAGCTACTGGATCTGAAAGCAAAATTGCTGTTTTAGATTTAACAAATAATACGGTTGAGTCTGTGATTGATTTAGAACAAAGTGGTGCTGAAAATATGGCTATGTCAGATGGTAAGGTATATGTTGTAAATTCAGGTGGTTATGGAAGAGATTCTACACTGTCAATTATTAATACGGCGGATGGAACATTTGAATCTATCGTTATCTCTGACAATCCTGTTGATGTTGAAGTTGATAAAAATGGTGCTGTTTGGGTAATTGCAAAGGGATATAATGATTGGAGTAATTCAGAAAATAATACAAATGGTGGATTGTTTAGAATTGAAAATGGGGCAATAGTTGCTTCTTTTGAGTTGCCAAATGGAGCGTCTCATTTAGAAATTAATAAGGCTGGAGACAAATTGTTTTATATTGCTTCTGGAGCTGTTTATGCATTTGGAATTACTGATACGGAAGTTTCTACAACTCCATTAATTCAGAGATCATTTTATAGTTTAGGTGTTAATAAATCAAATGATCATATTTTTGGGTCTGATGCAAATGATTATAAAAACGCAGGAAGTATTTACGAATATGATGCAAATGGAAATGATGTTGGAACGTTTCAAGTTGGAATTATCCCGGGTGGATTTTATTTTCAGTAAATAGTGATTTGAACTCAAAAAGAACAAGTTATTCTTGGACCTTTCCGTGCATCAAAATAAAATAAATTTAGTGCCACGGATTAAAAGGACATGAAAAACATTAAAATAGGTGTTGCTTAGAAATGGGCGGCATCTATTTTATTTCTTACCTTGCTCCTTTTCAACATAAAATAACTCATCTGCAATCCGAAAGTCTTTCATTTTTACATCTTTCAATACAATTTTCTGGACAGAAGAACTCGGATTAATCATCACATAATGCCCAGGATTTCCCACTTTTATTGGCATGTCAAAATCATCCACTACATTTTTCCAGTGATATTTAAGGATTAATTTTTTACGTTTTTTCTCAATCGAATAAACCAAAGTAGGAATATTTGTTTCATAAAGATATTGATTGAAAAATGCATCTAAATTTTTTCCAAGTGCTTTTGAAGCCGCTTTTGTGAAATCAGCAGTTGTAATATTTGAAATTCGATGTTCTAAATAAAATGCTTTTAAAAAATCAAACCATTTTTTATCATCATTAAATACATTTCTCAAAGTGTGCAACACCCAAGCCCCTTTATAATAAATATCACTTCCAACCCAGCCATCATAATTGACATCCATTGGACCCACTAAAGGACTATCATTGTAAATATTCCTTTTTTGAGAAAGTAAATAATCAACTGCCTTGGGGTAATCATACATGTATTCTACAAAAAGAGACTCCATATAGGTAGTGAAAGATTCATGAATCCACATTTCAGCATGATCATTGCAACTGATACTATTGCCCCAGTATTCATGTCCAGATTCGTGTACGATGATATAATCCCAATGCATATTCAAAGGACTATTTCCTAAATATCCTTGCCTATATTTATTGCCATAAGCGATAGCGCCTTGATGTTCCATTCCTAGATATGGAGTTTCTACCAAAGCGTAACCATCGTTCCAAAAGGGATATTTTCCAAAATATTTTTCATAACAAGCAAGAACATCTTTCGATTGTAGAAACTGTTTTTTTGCTTTTTTAAGATTTTCAGGAAGAACATAGTAGTCCAAATCTAGAGAATCTCCATCTTCCGCAATATAAATATCTGTAAAGTGCACATAATCTGCAATATTCAAAGTGACATTGTAATTATTAATTGGATAGGAGACAAACCAATGAAAAGATGTTTTATCATCATTTTCCTTTTTCGTTGATCTTAATACGCCATTGGAAACGCAAGTTAATCCTTGTGGAACCGTAATGTTGATAGCCATACTATCGGGTTCATCGGATAAATGATCTTTATTGGGCCACCAAAGACTTGCGCCAGTACCTTCACATGCTACACCTACCCATGGCTGATTGCTTTTTGATGAAGTCCAGACAAATCCGCCATCCCACGGCGCACGTCTTGCTACAATTGGATTACCTTCATAATAGACTTTGATTGAGCCATGATTGCCTTTTTTCTGGAATGGAATAGTTATAAAAACAGCATTTTCAATTCTATCAAACCGTAAAATTTGGTTTTTATAGGTGATTTTCGAGATTTTCATATTCTCAAATAGGTCTATTTGCATTTTAGTGAAATCTTCAATTACCGTGTACTGAATTTCATTAAAACCAAAAATAAACTTATTTTTAATATCAATATCAATATTTAAATTGTAAAAATTTACATCAAAACACGTTCGTTCTGGACGTAGTTTACCTCTAAGAATCTTGGCTTCTGTATATTTTTTTGTTTGTGACCATCCAAAATTGAAGGCGAATATAAGTATCAAAAGGAGTGAAAATCTCATTGATTATCGTCGGGTTTGAATTTGTATGAATGTCGAACAAATAGGAGTGCAATTATTATCAATAAAATAACGGGTAAATAGCTCCCAATCGTATATCCTATTTTATATCC
>CAMZLN010000162.1 GCA_947311465.1 uncultured Saprospiraceae bacterium | reverse complement strand
AATTCTAAAGTCATAAAGTAGTATTAAAATGGAAAAAGCCAACATTTCTAAAAATACCCTTTTTGATAATCTCCAATAAAATATCATCACAAATATCAGTACAATACTTGCCCAATTGATCCAATGGCTATTTGAAATTCCTGATATTTTAATTAAAAAACTTCTATCAATTGACATTAATAATCCAATGATTGAAAAAAAGATAGCTGGTACACAGATAAAGTGTAATCTGGTATTAATTGGATTTTGATGACTTTCTGCATATTCAGAAAACCAGGTTGAAATTGATTTCATTTTGCTCGATTGTGTTCCTAATAAAATAAAACTACACTTTTTTATAACCAAATTAAAATAACACTCACAAAAATCCAACTATCATATCGATCCAAAATACCTCCTTGTCCTGGCAATAAATCTGAAAAATCCTTCACACCCACTTGTCGTTTGTAAAATGAAGCTAACAAATCTCCAAAAAAAGCAAAAACACAAACAATCATTCCACTAACAAATATTGTTCTATTGGGTACACTGAAATCATATCCTAAAACAAAAAATTGAGCCAAAACTGTCACAAAAAAACCGCCGACTACCCCTTCAAAAGTCTTATTCGGACTAATAGATGTAATCTTACTTTTTCCGAAAAGTTGTCCCGAAATTTGGCTAAAAGCATCAAAAATAATGACACTGAAATAGAAAAATAAAATTTCAATAGCTGGTTTTGAATATAAAAAGTAGGTAAAAGAGAAAGCCAGAATTGAAAAAATAGCAAGTGAAAATATAAGTTTCTCTATTTCCAATTGCCCTTCAATTGCAACCCGAATCAATTCAACATATCCTATCACAATCAAAATTATTCCAAATAAAACATACAAATTAGATCCCAATAAGAGCAATATTATATTTAAAATAAGCAACAAATTATAAGTTACATACTTCTTCCATGGAGATTTTTTTTGGGGATTTTTTATAGAAATTATCCGTATTAAAATAGCACTTAATAATGATAAAAAACTTAGTATAATTAATATTTTGAGTATCATAACTTGAAAATTTGGCTAAAATGAATAACTTGTCTAGGTTCCACTAGGGTCTAAGGAACTGTAAAACTAAAATTTCTTTTAGCCACGATTTTTCAAAACCCAATATAGTCCCTTGACATTAGATTTTGGTTTAGACAATACCATAATGATAATTAATTCTTCCACACAAGCAACAATTCCCCAGCCAATTGCAAAAACATAAAACCACATGTGGAAACCACTGGAAAATAAGACGAAAAAGAAGATACCTTGCAACCATCCCGTTGATTTGAATAGGTAAGTATGTAAACTTGGATGTTTTCCAAATTTCAAAAAGGCGACTAAATGAAACAATATATACAAAAAAACAAAAATCAAAATTGGATAAGGATTCAATGCAAATTCATTAAATTTGAATACATAAATTCCCGTCAGTGCTAAAATATAAGTGCCTATGTCTCCAAGAGAATCTAATCTTGCTCCAATAGCAGTTTGCAAATCAAATCTTCTGGCAATAAAACCATCTAAAACATCTGAAATTAAATTGATGCACAAAAATATCGCAAACAGTTTTTCTTGTCCCGTCATAGCCAAATATAAAACGTAAGGGAAAATCAATATTCTGTAACTTGAGAGTATGTTCGGTATGGTTATTAATTTATTGTTTTTCATGATTTTTTATTTTTTTTATTAATTATGAAATGTAGAAATGATATACTGATAAAATATTCTATAAGGCAAAAAACAATATTACTAAGACTGTAATAGGAATGGTAAAATTGTCATATCCTTTTATGGAGATTCCTTCAACAATTGTAGTTGAAACCGCAATCAAAAGACAGGTAAAAAAGGGATTTCCTAGGGAGAACCAAGTGAAAAGTCCAAAATTAATGGCAAAAGATGTCATAAAAAATGTAAAAGATCCAATTGCTGTTTTTTTATTTTCAAAAATATAATATGTTCCTTTTTGCCATCTTTTTCCTACCAATGCTGCCATCGGATCTGCGATTGCTAAAGTTAAAATCGGTGCATAAAAATAGATGAGATGGCCTTGTTGTTGGTAAACAAAATAAGTAATGAAAACAATTATGGGGTACAGAAGACTTCCAAATGTTTTGCGATCTACTGCATTTATCGACTTGAGTAAATCGTATTTTATACTCAAAAATAATATCGAAATAAAACTAAAACATAGAAATGCGACTCCATTGATTTCTTTTATGAAAATTGGAAAAAGAAGCGTTAAAAGTCCTGTTCCAATGTGTACCAATTTTCTTGTATATTCCGCCTTCCACTTGAATTTATGAAAGAGAATTTCTGCCGTTCCAAACAAAGTAAGGAAAGCAGTAGCTAATAATGAGATATTTTGTAATAACATTTTTATGAAATTTAAATTAAAAAAATGAGATGTTGCGCCTAGATTATCTACGCCCCAATCGCTTATGAGCATCTGTAAAATGACCCGCAGAAATCGCTGCGGCAATGGATATTTCTCCTGCCAAAGCAACAGCAGCACAGATTTCTGCAAATTTAATGGCCTTTCCAGTTCCATAAGCATCCATCATTTCTAGACAGGCTCTTTGACTTGATAAATGTGTTCCACCACCTACCGTACCGACAATTAAGGATGGCAAAGTAACCGCAACATAAAGATCTCCATTTTCGGTAATTTCCATACGTGTGAGTCCGATTGCTGCTTCTGAAATACAAGCCACATCTTGCCCCGTTGCAAGGAATAAAGCAGTTAATCCATTAGCAACATGCCCTTGTGCACCAATACTTCCACTTTTCACAGCAGCCATTGTTGAATTAATCCAATACGCTTCCATCAATTCGGGCGTAGTTTTTAACGTATTTACAATGACTTCTTTTTTTAATACTATTTCAGCAGATACCTTCTTTCCACGTACATTTTGAAACGATTGAAACGTTGCTTTTTTATCACCCGAAAAATTACTTTCTATATACCAAACCGTAGGTGGAGTTGGCATGTTTTTTAAAATGTATTTACAGATCATCTTTGTCGCAATGGTCACCATATTTTGCCCTGCTGCATCGCCAGTATAAAAATCTAAAATAAGAATCAAGATATTCCCTTCGATATTCGTTTTGATGGACTTAACTTGAGCTATACGGCTAGACTGTTTGCATATTTCATTAAAAACATTCATTTGATCCACCACCCATTGTGAAAATTGTAGTGAGTCCTTTAACGTTTCAAATTTAAAGAATGGACTTCTTTGAACCCCTTCTTTGATACAAATACTGGAAATAATTCCACTTTCAGCACACGCTTTCATCCCACGATTATAGGAAGCGACCAAGGCTCCTTCTGTAGTTGCTAAGGGAATATTTACTGCAAATTCTCCACTCTTTCCTTTGAAAAATAATGGTCCTGCCAATCCCATAGGAATTTCTGCCATTCCAAAATAATTTTCAATATTACCTTTGAATGGTTTTTCATCTTCTTTTGATGGATTCTGAATATCATTTGCTTCATCAGACTTTGGAGATTGAGCAACAGATGCTCTCAATTTCAAATAATCTTCTAAACTTGCAATTTGTTCAAAAGTAGATAACCCTTTCAACTTTTCATTCATATTTGTCATAACTAATGATTTAGTGATGGCTCCAAATAATATTGGAACTCTAATATGAATGCAAGATGCAGGGAATTTAGAATGGTTTTGAATTGAATATTACCAATAATACATTAAAATTTATCTAATGTCGATAAATTAGATGCCTACCCTATCAAAAACGGTCTTTCGGAAAGATTTTCCAATTGGAATTGACTACTTGGGAGCATTTTTGATCTTTATAGCAATCGTCAAATCAACAAATCTCCCAATCAATTCTTCCCCGCACGATCCAATTCTTCAGATGCACCACTTCTATGCGTATTCTTTCCCTTAAAATGTTGATTGCCAAATTTATAATGAACTTGAACATTAAAGACTTGAGCATCCCAAGTAGAAATCAAATCCATATCGATATTGCTATATTTTACATTTCCATAATAAAATTTATTAAAAGGATTGTCCATTCCAATACTGACCTTTAGTTTTCTATTCAAAAAACGCTTACTGAACCCAATACTAGTTCCATACATCCATTCAGAATTAAGGAGTCCCTCTATCCCCCCAGAATTATACCAACCCGACATTTCAGAATTAATCTCCCAAGGCAATTCGAAGTCAATTGACATGTAAACAGTAAAATCCCAAATAGATTTATCAAAAACACCATTTAAGTATTTAGAATTAAATTTAGTTTGATTCGCAGCAAAATACCCGATTCCAGAAATATGTGGAATAAAATCCAAAGGAAAACCAATATTCAAATTGAGATTTGTCTTTGATTCCATATTGGTTTCCGACTTAAACGCTTCACCTGTTTCATCATTTTGCTCAATCACTTCTACCATTGCATCTTTAGTCGTTTTATATTCTACATTGAAAAAAGGCTGGTTTTCATAAGCTAATGAAAATTTCATACTATGAGTGAATTCTGGACGGAGATTTGGATTTCCACGTTGCGACGTATAAGAATCTAAAGCATATCGAAATGGATTCAGACTTGAATATTGAGGACGATCCAGCCTATAACTATATGATGCGATTCCTGTCAATCCTTTGACTATATCCCTGCTCAAACTTGCACTTGGAAAAAATTGACTCACGCCATTGGATAATGTTGTATCGAGTCCAACACTACGTCCTTCTGCCATACTATCTTCATATCTCAATCCCAAAGTACCAGCCCATTTATCCTTTTTATAAGACAACTTACTATACCCAGCCAAAATCGTTTCCTTAAAAAGAAAATGATTACTTTGATTCGTATTATTCACCCATTTTCCTGCCACAAGATTGTTTGCTTGTAAATCATTATCCAAATCGGCTAAACTATATTTTGATCCAATTTGTAATTTTAAAGCTTTAGAAAATGGATATGAATAGTCAATTTTTCCCACATAAATACTCGTCAAACCTGGCTGATTATATTTTTGATTTGTAAATTGAGTTCCGTTGTCCAAATCATAAGGCTTTAATATATTTTCATCATCATTTGAATACGTAATATAATTAAAATCAAATTCTAACTTTTGCCCTGACGTATCAATTTCAAAAGTATAATAAGGATTAATACTTTTCAATTTCCAAGAACCTACCCCCGTTTTGTCTGTACGTATCCTAAGGTCTCGAATCTTCTTATCTAAAAAATTAATTTCTGTATCATTGATGGTTACTTCATCTGAATTATAATCTGTGATTCTTGATTGAAAACCAACTCGATGCCGATTATTTATATCCCAATCCAATGATAAATTTCCACGAAAACTCTTACTTGCATCAACTTCATCACTCACTTGAACATACTCATCTCCTTGTACTCTTCTTTTGATATCCAGCCCATTGATGTATTTAGAATTTCTATATCCCAATCCTACATTCACATTTACACTCCCTTGATAATGACTTAAATTCAATCCCGTTTTGAAACGATAATGTTTTGCTTTAGAAACTCCGACATTCACAGAACCCGTTGTTCCAAACAAAGAATTCTTTTTCAAAATCACATTAATAATTGGACCCGTTCCTGCTGCATCAAACTCAGCTCCTGGTTGATGGATAATTTCTACCTTCTGAATATTATCACCGGGCATATCCTTCATTAAGGATTCCACATCCATATATTTTGTAGTTTTTCCATTGATAAGAATAGTCAGATTAGAAGAACCTGCCAGTTTGATTTTATCTCCAGTAACAATGACGCCAGGAACTTTTTTCATCACATCCAAGAGATTGCTATTGAGACTTGTGATATTTTCAGCGACATTCACTACTAATTTATCAGCATGTTGTTCTAATCTGACTATTCTTATCAATGGAAAAACTACAAAATATATGGATGTGGAATCCTTAATGAAGGATATGCCCGGTGATAATATT
>CAMZLN010000161.1 GCA_947311465.1 uncultured Saprospiraceae bacterium | reverse complement strand
CCCCCCCCCCCCCCCCCCACCCACTCCATTTTTTTTTTTTTTTTGAATTGAATTTTATCGTATAATTACGAATTGAATTTCATTGGACAATCACGAAATGAATTTCATCGGACTTGAGAAATGAATTTCATCAGACAATGACGAAATGAATTTCATCGGACTTGATGTGGTGATAATTCCATAAATTAGGAAATTCAAATGGTTTGGCATCATTTTTATACTGATTAGTATTAAATCCCCACATTTTACGGTATTTTACGTATTAAAACTTGTATTAATCCATTATTTTTATTACTTTAGCGAAAATTCGCTAAATCTAAAATCTATATCAATGAATAGCAGTCCAAAAACTAAAACAAACTTAAAAGGTGGTCAATTTGTAATCAAAGACAGTCAACCAGAAGATGTCTTTATTCCAGAAGAATTCAATGAAGAACAATTGATGGTCAAGGAGATGGTTCAAGATTTTTTGAAAACTGAGATTTATCCCAATATTGAAAAAATTGAACATCAAGAAAATAATATAGGATTTACAATTCTTAAAAAAGCAGCAGATTTAGGATTGCTTGGTACACACATGCCTATGGATTTAGGCGGAATGGAAATGGATACCAATACCAATACATTGATTTTAGATACCATTGGACCAGCGGGGTCATTTAATACAACCTTTGCTGCACATACAGGAATCGGAATGTTGCCCATTTTATATTTTGGAACAGAAGAACAGAAACAGAAATATCTGACAAAATTGATAGATGGAACTTGGGCAGCTAGTTACTGTTTGACAGAACCTAATGCTGGATCAGATGCATTGGCGTCAAAAACAACAGCAGTGTTGAGCGATGATGGGAAACATTATATCATGAATGGTCAAAAGATGTGGATTTCGAATGCAGGATTCGCACATGTTTTTATCGTTTTTGCAAAAATTGACGGAGACAAGTTCACATGTTTTATAGTAGAGCAAGGAACAAATGGAATGACTCTAGGTGCAGAAGAAAGAAAGATGGGAATCAAAGGATCTTCAACAAGACAAGTTTTCTTTGAAAATTCACTCATTCCTGTTGAAAATGTCTTAGGAACAATTGGACGGGGACATGAAATCGCATTCAATGTTTTGAATATGGGACGTTTCAAGTTAAGTGTAATGAGTATGGGGGGGGCAAAGAAAAGTGCAGATACTGCCATTAAATATGCAAATGAAAGACATCAATTTAATGTTCCAATTTCTAGCTTTGGTGCAATTAAATATAAATTGGCTGAACAGGCAATTAGAATTTTTGCCTGCGATAGTGCCAATTATCGAGTTTCAGATTTGATTCAAAATAAAGTCGCAGAATATAAAGCAGAAGGAATGAGCTATGCAGATGCTAAGCTTAAAGGTGCAGAAGAATATGCTGTTGAATGCGCTATTTTAAAAGTAGCAGGATCTGAAATTGGGTCTTATGTTATTGATGAAACGTTGCAAATTCATGGAGGAATTGGTTTTTCAGAAGAAGGAAATTCTGCAAGAGCATATAGAGATGTACGGATTGCTAGAATCTATGAGGGAACAAATGAAATCAATAGATTATTGACTGTAGATATGCTTTTAAAAAGAGCTATGAAGGGTAGAATTGATTTGGTTGGACCAGCTTGGGCTGTACAAAAAGAGTTGACATCAATGCCAAGTTTCGACCAGCCTGAAGGTAAATTTGGAAACGAAACAAAAGCGGTGAAAGATATGAAAAAAGCGTGTCTTTTGGTATCTGGAGCTGCCGCTAAAATGCAAATGGATCGTCAATTGAACCTTAAAAATGAACAAGAAGTATTAATGAATATTGCGGATATGCTAACTGATGTATTTTTGGCAGAATCAGCATTATTAAGAGCACAAAAAATAGAAACAGTAGGGTCTAATATTCCTGCAGATGTTTTAGAAGCGATGGTCAAAGTATATATCAACGATGCGATTGCAAGAACACATAAAAATGCTACTGATGCAATCTGTTCATTTGCAGATGGAGATTTATTGAAAACACTATTATTAGGATTGAAACGATTTACAAAGTATCCACCTTTCAATGTAAAAAATGCAAGAAGATTAGTTGCTGATTATTTGATTAAGGAGAATGGATTTACTTTTTAAGATAAGTTTTTCCTGTATAATTACAGATAACTAAATGAGGAACTGGGACCAATTTAATTTGGTCTCAGTTTTTTTATGCCCCTACCGCCATTCTACTCAAAATTTTCTTTGACACTGCTATCATGTCATTAAAAGATGTTAAATTACCATCTCCGACTATTAAATCAGAACATTCCAAGTTAGTGCCATGTAATCCAATTCTCATTTTGGCATGAGACGTCATTGAAATAAACTCTAATGGTTTACAATTTACATCATAAAAATTTAAGAGAATATCAAAAGGGCTAGTTTGAAAATCATGAATAATATCTAAATCAGGAACTTTAGACCATGAAATACTTTTAGAATTAATGGTATCGAAAATAAGACTTGAAGTATCTATTTTTTTACCTACGATAGCCAAAGCTTTAATTTTGAATCCATTTTTTTTGGTTTTTTTTATGAAATCTAAGATTTCTGTATCCACATTTGTATCAAGAGCGCTGAAAAGGATACCAACTGATTTTGCTTCATCCCAGGTTATGGATGTTCGTTCAATATTATGAGTAGAAAGATACTTCTTCAAATGAGAAGAATAATTATTTTCCTGTAGATTTGTAAAAAGTCCCATATTTTATTTGTTAATTTTCAAAATATTGCTTTGAAAATACCTTTATTTCTTCACAGTTCCTTAGTTTCTAGCTGCTCATATACTCCTATATTTGCATATTTATCAATTCGCTGCTCAATTAATTGCTCAGTTGGAATTTCCATCAATTCATTCAATTGCTTTTTGATGTGACGTTTCAGCATCTTACACATTTCTTCAGGTTTGGTATGCGCTCCTCCCATAGGCTCTTTAACGATACCATCAACTATTCCTGTTTTAAACATATCGTTGGCAGTTAATTTCAAGGCATCAGCTGCATCAATTTTATGATCCCAATTTCTCCAAAGAATGGTAGAACAATTTTCAGGAGAAATTACAGAATACCAAGTATTCTCTAACATAAAAACACGATCTCCAAGTCCAATTCCAATCGCTCCACCTGACGCACCTTCGCCTATCACATAGGATAAAATCGGAACTTTCAATTGAGCCATTTCGAATAAGTTTCTTGCAATTGCTTCTGCCTGCCCTCTTTCTTCTGCTTCGATTCCTGGAAATGCACCAGGAGTATCGATTAGCGTAATAACCGGAAAACCAAAACGTTCCGCTAATTTCATTAATCGTAGTGCCTTTCTATATCCTTCAGGATTTGCCATTCCAAAGTTACGAAATTGACGCATTTTGGTATCTGTCCCCTTTTGCTGTCCAATAATCACGACCGTTTGTCCATCAATAGAACCAATTCCACCGACCATAGCTTTATCATCCTTAAATTTACGATCACCATGTAGCTCTGTAAATTTTTTGCAAATGTGATTGATATAAAACAAAGTATATGGACGATCTGGGTGTCTAGACAACTGTACTCTTTGCCATGGCGTAAGATTTGTAAATATTTCCTTTTGTCTTTTAGCTATTCGTTTTTCCAAATTAACGACCATATCGGTAACGTCAATTTCACCATCCGCCCCTACTTGCTTGATCTTCTCTAATTTTTCATAGAGTACTTCTAAAGGTTTCTCGAATTCTAAAAATACCATAGACTATGTTTTAGTTTTTTTTATTAACTCCTTTAATGTCCAATAAAATTGGATTACAAATTTAAGAACTTATCTCTAAGTAAAGACAATTTTATTTTATTTTATTTTGATTTATTATTTTGAAATATTCATAGATGTGATTTATTGTTGTATATCACATTTAGATTACATAAAAGTACATTCAATCGTTGGGTCAATAATCCGTTAGAAAAACTTGTTCAACGATGAAGGAATATGAAAGTATGCAACCCCAACGGGGTTTACCAAAAATAACCCCGTTGGGGTTGCATACTTTCATATTCCTTCATCGTTGAACAAGTTTTTCTAACGGATTATTGACCCAACGATTGAATGTACTTTTATGTAATCTAAATGTG
>CAMZLN010000160.1 GCA_947311465.1 uncultured Saprospiraceae bacterium | reverse complement strand
CTGCTTATCGCGTCGGTCGTTATCATTCATAATTTGCAAATAACACGATCTAACTACTTGTAAAACAATACGATAGAATTTGTTTTACAAAATAAGGAAGATTGGCTTTGGAAGAAGAATTTGTGGAATGTGGAGAGATAGTGGGCTGAAAATATTCGATCTGTGATGGCTTGCTTTTGTTTTTTATTTTTTTAACCGATATTCTTGCCCCTGAGAGAATTTGGGAATGTTTTAATGTAACAAAATGAATAAAATTAAATTTTTAGTTGTTGTGATACTCTTTTTTTCCATCACAACTTTTATTTTTCAAAGTTGTCAGAAGGAAAGTATCAATGAAATAGTACAAAATGAAATTGGAACAAAAAAATACTCTTCTGCGAGAAATGTAGATGATATTCCCCTAAATATGGAATGGCAAGATGGAACCTATTTGCGTTTCTTAAATAGTAATGAAGCAAAACTTGCCCTTGAAAGAGTGAATGCTGTAATAGATAATAGCGTATTTAATGAAGCTCTTTTAGAAGAAAATTGTGAACTTTATCCGAATCTTGACATTTGGGAAAGGAATCAGAGGTTTATTTCAATGAGAAAAGTTTATGAAATGTATGAATGTGAATTAACTAATCATGATATGGATCCTACGAAAATTAAAAAATCACCTGTTAGGAATGATGCAATTGCAACAATGATTAGTCCTGACGGCTTAATACAGATTGGGGATACAATTCAATTTTTCTCGGATATTTTAATAGCTAAAGCTCCAGTATCTGAAAAGGCATTATTGAAATCTGTTGTTTTAGGTGAAGTTGATTATTCTAAAGAACACCAAAACCTTGGTTTATTTTTGATGCCTAGATCTCCTTTAGGGTGTTTTGCAGATTTTAGTTTAGATATTAACCATGGTGCAAAAACGGTTATTGCCAATTACACTGGTAGCCCTTTAGACGATGGAGATGTTAGCATTGTTTGGACAATTGGAGACGGTAACAATCAGCATAAAAATGAAACTAATGTATCTGAAACTTATGAAACCGCCGGAGAAAAAACAATATGTGTAACTTATAACAAATATGATGTTGTTCAGGACACAACTTATTTTTATTCACAAATGGAAACTGATTCTACATTTCAGCTACCAAATGGACAGGATACAACAGTTACTGTATATACAACTGTACAAACGTCTGTTGTTCATAGCTTAAAGAAACTAATTTGCACAGACACTAAATGTAAAACAATAACTATTGGTGGCTGTACAGCAGATTTTGATACTGTAGAAGCAATAGATAATATTTGGTCATTCATAAACAAATCATCAACTCCGTATGGGATTATTGATAGTGTGAAATGGGATTTTGGAGATGGAACAACATCTACAGATTATACACCAGCACCCCATAGTTATCCTTGCGATCGAAAGTTTACAGTTACTTTGACAATATTTTCTGATCAATGTCCTAATGGAAATGCTACCGTTAGTGAAGATATTACGGCTACATCTGCTAATTGTTGTGATGCGGATGCTCAAATGTCAGATAAATTCTTTTATCACCCAACTGATCCAAATAAGAGGATTGAAGTAAACTATGATCTAGGCGTTTGGTGGGATTGGGCTGGAAATCAAGATTTTAAAGCACATATATGGTATTCAGAAAAACGGAGAGGTGATTGTTGGTATTGTAGTAAAAAGGTGAAATGGAGAAAATCGTCTGGAGTGTTATCTGTCTCTGCTAGAGGTTCTCTTTTTGGTGTTGATGCAAATGATTGTACCTGTATAGCACCAAGAGTGCTCTCTCTTCAACCTCCGTCCATAGAAGCGCATAGTCATAATTTTAAGGACAAGTTAGGGAGCTATAATATTTTTGATACGAAAAAACTATTGAGACTAAAAGATGGATCGCCAGTTTATTTAGATTATTTTGTTGATGGTGTCAAATATGTAACAATTGAATGTCAAGAGCAACCTGGATTTGTTTGCGAATAAAAATACAATTATGAATAAAAAAACATTAGTAGGTGGCTTAGCCACCTACATTTTAATATTAGGATTAAACTTTAGTCTATTTGGACAGAATTCTCCATGGGAACTTAGAGTTGGATATGAAAATTTATTTGTTAGACCAGAAACAACAAATTATTATGCTGAGAAAACTTGGGTTTGGAACATTCCCGAAAGGGGTGATGTTTTCACTGCTAGGACAAGTAGGACACATGCTACTATATTAGGGATAAAATATGATGTAAAAAAGTGGTTAAGTATCTCCTTAGACTACAAGCTTTTTATTAGAAGATATTATATTGAAGGTGGTACATATACGGATGGTACTTTTGAATTAATACCCAGTGTTGGTACTTTTGAAATAAGGTCAATGAACTTAGGTCGTACAATGACAGCATCATCCTATCAATTCGGATTAGATTTTTCACATAGATTAGGAAAAAATGATAAATGGCGTATACATTATTATTTAAGTGCCAATAATGATTTATACGAGAAACAATTACAGTATTTTGACAATAATGTATTTTTAGATTTAAATGGCTGGTATATTGATGAGACAAATTCACAACGCTATGAGGATTATGTACGTGGCTTTGAAACATGGAAATCTACTAATCGAGGCAGGTCTTCCTATCAACCATCTACAAATTTAGCTATTGCTCTAAGTCGAAAAATGAAGAAAGGGATGGGTTTAAAATTAGAAGTTGGATTTAGAAATATCCTTTGGATAGAAAATGCATTACTTAAGGAGAATCATATTGAATTTGATTTAATGTATGTTGAATCAATAAAACAAGATGATGGTTCACTTATTCAAACGTTTGAAAGAAGTGTTCTTTATGATTTTCCGTTGTATTTAGGTGGTATTTATTCAAATATTTCTTTTACATTTAGACCCTTCAGAAGTCCTAGAGACAAGGCAGGTTATATCTCTAGGTTCAAAAGGTTAAAGTTGTATTTGAAAAAAAAGAGAAGTAGAAACGAATGATAACTAGCGATAAGACAGACCCACGCCCTATCGGGCGCGGGTCTGCTTATCGCGTCG
>CAMZLN010000159.1 GCA_947311465.1 uncultured Saprospiraceae bacterium | reverse complement strand
TCTATTATTCAACCAGATACTTTTAAATTACAATCAGGTTCGTATGTAGATAAGCATCTTTCGGAAAAATTCTCGGACATAGTATCAAAGCAGCTGGACACATATTTTTCCATATATCTTTTTGATATATTTTGTTGTTTGGTAAATAAAAAAGAAGTGGATTTAAAATTTTACAACATAACTTGCCCCGCTTACGTCTTTCCCTCGAATAAGAAATAATTTGAAGTATGGTCTTCTAAAAGCAGATTTTAGCTCAAAAATCTTCAAATTATCCCTTCTTCTTCGTTGAAAAACTCCAACGGGACTTGCTATGTTGTTCGTTTTGTAGGTTTGCTATTTACCCGAATTTTCATTCGGGATTATTATTGGTTAACCCCTTTGGGGTTGCTTGTGGGGTACGAAACACTTCGAGACCTTTACACATGTCCACCTACTTTGCAAAAAGTAAGAAAGTTTAAAATGAGCTGGACACTAAAATATTTCTTCACTATTCATCCCAAATATAATATTTTATTTGAGTGCGTGACAAAATGCGGGAAAGTCGCTATTAGAACAGTTTCTCAAAACGAAAGCACTAGAAGCCCTAGAAGGGCGACATTACGGTAACACCGATTGGTGGCAAGCAAAAAGTGCCGTAGGTACGACATTATGAATTGAACATGATTCTGTGTTCTCACTTCCCACAATCTGTCACGTACTCATTTTATTTTATATCACCCACACAAATTAATTTAGAGTCATTTATTTTTTTATAGTTCCTTATATCATTTCTTGAAACTTGAAGTGATAAAAAAGAGTATTATCTTATCATACATTAAAAATAAAATTAAATTTAAAATAATGAATATTAAAGTAGCTGTCTATATTTTATCGTTGGTCTTCATTTTTAGTTGCAACTCCAATTCATCTAAGGATGCAAACCCTAAATCATCAACATCTAGTACAGGAAATTCAAAATCTGTTGCTTCTAAACCAATTATTAAAAAAGGAGTGAAAATTTTGATTGATGGGGGAACACCCCAAAAAGGAACTGAATTTTGCTCTAAAATTACAGTAGAAAATTTTACCAATATCCTAGGCGCTCAATTTACATTACAATGGGGAGCTCCTATTTTGAAATTTAAAGAAGTGAAAAATTACAACTTGAAGGATATGGGCAAAGGAAACTTTGGGACGAAATTGATTGATGAAGGAAAATTGACTTTTCTTTGGTTTGATCAGGGATTAAAAGCGCTTTCTGTTCCCGATAAAACTCCAATCTTTGAAGTTTGTTTTGAAGCTATTGGAGGAAAAGGGGCCCGTTCTAAAATATTGATTACAGATAAGCCTACAGATGCTGAAATTATTGACGCTGATAGCAAGCCTGTGCGGTTGTTGACAGAGACGACTTATGTGGAGATTAAATAGTGTCTGGACGGAAACTCATCAAAATTAAAAATGTTTTTTTTGTGATATTTTCATTTTTCTCAAAATATTGATACAAAGGCATCAATATATTTCAAAAAAGTAAAAATCTTATCAAAAATAATTCATTTTATAAAAATTGTGAGTTTCCTTCCAGTCACTAAATAGTCAAATGTAGTTGAGAAGATGAAGTCGATTGTCTTTGCGATAATCTAGTTGAGTTTACCTACATCACCATCTCCACTTTTTAATTTTCTACCACTCTTTTATCTCTTTTATTTTAGCAACCAACATATCCGCCATAGATTGATGATCTTTCGGATGGGGATGTCCCTCACTCCCTTTGTATGGAAAAAATAAATAATGAATTTGTTGGTCCTTCATATTCTCAACCGCAGTTTGAATATATCCAGGCCATACCGAACCATCTTGGGTAGCATCCATATTGCCTAAAGTACAAAGAATGGGTGTATTGGGATATTCTTTTTTTATTTTAGAAATAAAATCTTGATATGCAGAAATAATTTCTTCATCTGTTGGCTTTTTATCTCCAAATCTAGCTTTAAATTGCTCAAAATCAGGTTTTTCAACCAACCATGAATCATTTTGAAATAAATTGACTACTACTATATCGGGTGTAATTTTTGAAAAATCCCATTTGCTAGTAGTATCTTCAGGATTTAAACGGTCATACATTTCGGGCATTATCAATGGAAACCAACTGATCATCACTCCAATTCCTGCTCTCGCTGTACATATCATATCTGCGTCCAATGTCCGCGCTGTCACTGCTGCATAAGCCGTATAATTATTGGTTTTTCGCCCATCGGGCTTATCTTCTCCTGAAAAATCTTCATTGGCATAACCCGTAGTGATAGAATTTCCGAAAAATTCAATAGTCCTAGATTTATGGGGTGGGGGAGCAATGAATTCTCCCCTGACCTTTACTTCAAATATGTCGGTAGAACCATGATTCCATTCCGTTCGTTTATAAATTTCTATTGTATGATTTTTATTTTCTAAACTATCTGTAATCGAATACCAATGTTTGATACTATCCATTTGAAATGAAATAGGATCAAGCCCGTCAATAACAATGTTAAATATATTTTCTCCTTTGGAATCATGTAATAAAATGGAAGCATTTGTTCCTTTAAAACTAAATTTCATCGCCGTTCCTGGCCAAAAAATACGTATATTTTCAGTAGAATCTATTCGACCTGTATAGTGTATCATTGAGTCTTTTGCAGAAATGGTTGTTTCTGTTAACGGAAATGATTTTTGTAATTCTTGACTTGGTTTACACCCAAAAATAATAAAAAGTAAAGGTAGATATTTGATGATGTTCATGCTTTCAATTTTTGAAATGTAAAGATATAATTTATTGGGAATTATAAAATTACAAATCACGATTTTGTTTCCAAAATCGTGATTCGTAAAAAGATATTGTATTATTTGAAATGGTTTTTGCCAAAGCGATTAGATGACTCACCTGCTCCACTTCATTAATTAATTCGCTGTTTTATCCATGTTGGAATCTCTTTTATACGTGACAACATATAATACATACTAGGTACAACAACCAGTGTTAAAAATGTTGCGAACGTCAATCCATAGATAATTGCCTTACTCATTGGTCCGAAAAATAACGCATTGTCTCCTCCAAAGAAAATTTGGGCATCGTACTCAGATAATAAGGTGAAGAAGTTGATATTCAAACCTACTGCAAGTGGCAATAAACCCAAAATAGTTGTGATTGCCGTAAGTAAAACGGGTCGTAATCTGGTTTTCCCTGCATGAATGATTGCAGATTTAAACTCATCCGATGGAAGATTTTCATCTTCTGATAGTCCTAATTCATCCTTTCGACGGGCAATGGTCAAATTGGTATAATCCACCAATACAATGGCATTATTTACTACAATTCCTGCTAAAGAAATGATCCCAATCATAGTCATCATGATAACAAAATCATCTTGTGCAATTACAATTCCTAAAAATACACCTGCCAAACTTAATACAACAGCAGAAAGAATAATTACGGGGGTCGAAAATGAATTGAATTGAGCTACAATAATTAATAAAATTAAGAAAATAGCGATTAGTAATGCTTTACTTAAAAATGCCATTTCTTTGCCCTGTTGTTCCAATCGTCCTGTGAAATTGTAAGTGATGCCATCATGCTTTAAATCTTGACCATATTTACTTTTGTCAAAATCAACCATCATTTTTTTAACATCATCTACTACTTCATTGGCATTAAAGCCTTCCATCACCTCAGAGAAAACAGTCACGACATTTTCAAGATTCTTTCTTTCTATTGAACTATTTTTATACACAATCTTTGCATCTTTTACTACCGAACGTATGGGGATATTTAACTTTTGCCCACGGTTATTCATAAAGGCGACTTTTTGATCTAAAAGTGCATCTATATTCCCTCTGAATTCTGCACTTGAACGTATATTAATGTCATAATAATCATTGTCAATTTCAATGGTAGAAATATCCTTTCCAAATAGAGATGTTCTAATGGTTGATGCTACTTGTCCAGAACTCATACCGCTTCGACGTAAAAATTCTCGATCCAAATCTATTTGAATTTCAGCCTTGTCAGCTTTTACATTGGCTTTTACTTCTTGAACTCCACCTATATTTTTTTGTGCTAAATAATGCCGTATGTGCTCCGCTACATCTACTAATTTTGAATAATTATGTGATCCCTTAATTTCAATGTTGATTGGTGCTTCTTGTGGCGGTCCATTTTGCTCCTTTTTAACATTAATACTAACATCGGCAAAAGGCCATGCTGAAAGTGCTGACTCTACATCTTTTAGTACATTTGATGTATTGATGTCAAGTCTATGTGAAAATTCAGAGAAAGCTACCGTGATTTTTGCCTTATGTGGCGTTTCTCCCATAGATGGTCTTATTTTATCATCACCTGTTCCTTTTCCTACTTGTTCAATAATGGACTCTATCAAAGGAAATGTATCATACTTTATGGTATTATCATCTAGTTTTACTTTTACTACATCGTAAATCTTATCATATCCTTTTTCTTGGATTACTTGGTTGATAATGGCATTTACTTCTTTTGATGTTTTATTTGTGATTGCAATATCTGTTCCTTTGGGATGGGTAATAAATACGTTGAAAAAATTGGGCTGATTCTCTGGAAAGAAAACAACTTTTGGTGGAAATTCTTTTACTAAATAAAATGATAATCCAAGTATTCCAAAGGTAAGCAAAACTGTAATGTATGGTAAAACCCCTCGCATTATGAATTTGAGTAAAGTTTTATAGGCATTTTCTAAAATGGGTAATACTTTATTTTGAAATCCTGTTGCTAATGGAATGAGTATAAACGCATTCAAAACTATGAAAATAGCTGTAATTGCTGCTAAATTTCCTAGGGAGATATTATTTTTCTTAAAAGCAATAATTGAAATTATCACAAATAGTATTGTATATATCAAAATACGAATTGGCTTCGGAGCAGATTGTTCCAATTTCATTGATACTGTTGTCAATACGGGGTTGATTACCAAGGCAACAAACAAGGATGAGCCCAAGACAATCATTAATGTTACGGGAAGATAAAACATAAATTCTCCCATTATTCCAGGCCACATTGCTAAGGGCAAAAAGGCAGCTAAGGTTGTCGCAGTAGATGCAATAATAGGCCAGGCTACTTCTCCTACTCCTTTAATAGAGGCTTGCATTGGAGAAAAACCTTCTTCCTCCATGAAGCGATATATGTTTTCAATCACTACAATCCCATTATCTACCAACATTCCAAGGGCTAAAACCAATGAAAATAATACCATTACATTTAACGTCACTCCAACCATATTTAATAGCATAAAGGACATGAACATTGATAAGGGAATAGCAATTCCTACATAAAGTGCATTTCTCAAGCCTAGAAAAAATAATAGAACTCCGACTACAAGTAGAACTCCGAAAATAATTGAATTTTCTAGGTTGCTGACTTGTGCTCGTATTTTGGACGACATGTCATTTGTAAATGTTATGGACACAGTCTTTTTTGGTATTTCTGAACCCCATGCTTCATCTACAATCTTTCTTACCTTATCTACGGCATTGATAATATTTGATCCTGATCGCTTTTTGACATCAATCATGACTACTGGATTGCCATTTTGTCGAGCATAACTTGTAGTGTCGGTATCTCCAAAACTTACATCCGCTACTTCATACAATCTTACATCATTGGTGCCTTGATGTTTGACAATGAGATTTAATAATTCTTTTTCTGATTTGAATTTCCCATCCAACATGACAAAATGATCAATTCCATCTATTTTTAGATTTCCAGCTCCCATTGTGATATTATCATTTCGTATTGAATTTTCAATATCTCGATGACTTACCGCCCTTGCCTCCGCATCATATTTTCGGATAGAAATTTTCATCTTCTGCTCCTGTACTCCTCGTATATCTGCTTTGTTAATTTCAGAAAGACTTTCTATTTTATCTTTTAAATATTCTGCTTTGTCTTTCAAAAATTGTACTGGATAATCTCCAGATATATTGATGTTTACAATGGGCATTTCATTGACATCCATTTTTCGGATAGAAGGATTTACAGGCAAATCTTGTGCAAAATCTTTACTCGCTCTTGCGTCTGATAGGGCATCTTCTACTTTCTTCTTGGCATCGTCTGGCTTTATCGCAAAATCAAATTCAATAACTACTAATGCAAAATCTTGCATGGCTGTTGCCTTGATTTTATCAATGCCCACAACGGTATTCAATTCTTTTTCAAAAGGCTTAATTATCTTATCTTCAATAATCTCAGGAGAGTTTCCTGGATAGGGGATTGATACAAAGACATTTGGTACTTGTATTTCAGGAAATGCTTCTCGTGGCATACTTTGATATGCACTCAACCCTCCAATCAATATCATCGCTAATATCAAATAAACAGACTTTCGATTATTGACAGATACGGTTGTTAAGGCAAATTCCTTAAATTTATTTAATTTATTTTTATTGTCCATTTTTATTTTTTTAACTGCGTATGCTATCTAATTTCAACCTTATCTCCTTCTACAATTTTTCTTGCTCCTCTGTCAACAATTTTGTCTCCTTTAATAATTCCTTCCAAAATTTCAGTCCTTTCATTATAGGATTGTCCTATTTTTATCAACCTTTCTGATACTGTATTATCTGAATTTACAACATAAACAAAATTTTCTCTTTTGGAATTGGTTAAAATAATATGGGTAGGTACTGTAATTGAATTTTTAGTTGAATAATCTCGAATTTTCATGATTGCCATCAAATTGGGTATCATTTTCTTTGATGATTTTGGAATGTTGATTTCTACTAAAATGGTCCTGTTTACTGGATTGACGGATTTACCGATTCTTGAAATTTTTTGATTACTTAATTTATAATCAATCGCTGGAAAATCAATATCTACTAATGTTGAGTGATTTATCGTTTTTAAATAATTCTCGGAAATATTTGCCACTACTTTCAATGAGTTCATTCCGATCAATTGGATAATAGGCGTACTCGGTCCTGCCATTCCTCCTGCTACAGGAAATACATTTTCAATATACCCAGAAAATGGGGCTACTAAAACAGATTTACTTGCTTGAGTATTTAAAATATCCATACTTTTAAGCAAAGTATTATATTGTCCCTCGGCTTGTTTTAAAGCAATCTCTGTACTGACTCCTTTGTCAAAAAGACGTTTTTGTTTGTCATACATATATTTTGCAGTGGACAATTGCTCTTCCAATTGTTTTTTATTAGAATTGATGATTTCTGTATCAAAAGTGGCAATTACAGCTCCTTTTTGAAGGAATTGTCCTTTTCTGACGGGTAGCGTAACGATTTTTCCACCCATTTCAGGCGTTATCATGATATTTTTATCTGCATCAATGGCGCCTTGTATTTCAAAATAGTGCTCAAATGGTCCTGATTGTGCTTGTACAATTGACACTACCGAAGAGGATGATTCTTCTGATTTGATAGCTCCAGATTTTCTTAATTTTCTATCAATATCTTTGATTTCTTGTTCTAGATCAGATATTTTATTGATTTTTTCAGCCAAAGTCTTTTGCTCTGTCTCAAGTATTTGTGTGATATCATTCCTTTTTTGTTCAAGCTCTGAAACATTAAGTTTTCCTTTACATCCTGAAATGATTGCTAAAACTAATAGTATATATATAAATTGTTTTTTCATTATTTTATATTTTTAAATATTCTTGATTGGTATTATTTATTGAGTAATTTATCGATTTCATGTTTGGCTTGTACCACTTCAAATGCAGCTGTGTTTAAAGCAGATTGGGTATTTAAAAATTGGGATTCAACTTGGGTCAACTCTAGACTTAAGGCAGATCCTAATTTATATTTTGTCACCGTCATGTCCACAATCTCTTGTGCCACTTTTATCGCTTCTTGCTGTATTTTGTATGAATCTACTGCATTTTTATAATTTGTGATGGCTTGTTTCATTTTCAATTCCAATCCACGATCTGCTTGCTTGAGGGTGTTTTGAGTTTTAATAACTTTAAGAGCTGCTTGATCTACTTGTGATTTTTTCTTTCCACTTGAATAGATGGGAACATTTAAACTTAACCCCCAAATTGTGGTTGGATACCATTTTTCATCACCATCAAAAAAGTTAAATTCATTTCGCTGTGCAGATTGTTTGTGTGAAAAGAAACCAGTCAATGATGGTAAATAATTGGCTTTTTTATTTTTTAAATTAAGATTACTTAAGGTTAATTGAGTTTCTAATACTTGATGATTGATATTGGTAGTGGGGTTGTAATTTTCAACCAATTGCAATTCTAAATCTAGAAAATCACCCAAATTTTCCGTTAAAACAATATCTTCAGATAAATCCATCCCCATCTGCATTTTGAGTAGATTTTTGGCAACTTCTATTTGTGATTTGATTTTTGAAATGCCATTTTGAATTTGTAAAATTGATAATTTTAATTGTGAAGCTTGCGTTTTTTCAATCATATCTTCATCTATCAGAATTTGTGTCCGATTTAGCAATTCTTCCATTTTTGCTTGAGAATCTTCTAGTGTCCCGATATTATTTTTCAACATCAAGACCGTGTAGTATGCAGAAGCTACATCGTTTTTAACATCAATTTTTGATTTTTCAATCAACACTTCGGATGTATTTTTATAGGCTTTTGCTGCTTGTAATCCTACTAGATAATTCCCATTGAAGATGATTTGTGTTAGTTGTAAACCCGCATTTAACGTATACTCTGTTCCAAATTTAAGCTCCAATTTATCTGGTCCAGGATCTCCAGGTCTTTTAGTGAAATTAGGAACGACAGATGTTGGAATATCAATAAAGTTTTGAAAATCTAAACTCCCAGAAATTTGCGGAAGTCCAATGGCCGTAGTTTCCCGTACTTTCTTTTGTGCGATTTCCAAATCAATTTGTGCATTTTTGACCCTTTCATTTGCTTGAATTGCATAATCTTGTGCCTGTTTTAGAGTAAATTCCTTTTGAGAAAAACCCATAAACCACAAGACTGAAAAAATCAATGTGAGTTTTAATTTCATAATATTTTTAGTTTTTAAATTATATCTTCTTTGTTATTGTTCAATAATTCATTTATATATTTCAATCCATTTTCATTAGCAATGCCACGAATATGGTATTTTACAATTTCTTTGTGAATTTCAGTAAAGGAGTATTTATCCGTTGGAAAAAGTTTTTCTTCGAATATGGAGTAAATGAGCGAAATATTGGCTTTTGCAATGATTTCGACATTAAAATCTCGAAAAAGCCCTTCTTCAATTCCTACTTCAAGACTATTTTTAATTTCATTATAAATAAAATCTGATCTATAATCTTGTACGATTTGCCATGCTTCTGGATAGTAATTTTTTAAATCATAGATGACTACAGGTTGTGTTTTCTGCAATTTCTCACTTACTTTTCTATTGATGGCATATATTTTGTCAATGGCATTTCCACCTTGATTGATGATATGAACACATTGTGCTTTATCATCTTCCATGGTTAATGTCATCACTTGATTTACTAAGTCATTTTTACTAGAAACAAAGGAGTACAATGTCTTCTTGGAAATGCCCAAAAATCGAGAAACATCATCCATTGTATGGCTTTTGATGCCATTTTGCATGAAGAATCCTATCACTTTTTGTAAATATTCTTTATTTCTTTTTTCTGTCATATCGTAAATATCTATAATGGAAACAAATAATGTTTTTTTCGTTTCCAATGCAAATGTATATGATTTTTTTGAAAAAGGAAACATTTTTATGAAAAAATGTTTCCTAGGAGTGAAATTTTATTACAAGATGATTATTTGGTGTCTGGACGGCAATTCAAACAATATTAATATGGTTCTTTTACAATAGTCCGTTAGAAAAACTTGTTCAGGGAAAAAGGAATATGAAAAGTATGCCACCTCAACGGGGTTTACCAAAACTAACCCCGAATGAGAATTCGGGGTCAAAAATGTAGCACAATAGCGAACAACATAGCAAGTCCCGTTGGAGTTTTCAACGAAGAAGAAGGGAAAAT
>CAMZLN010000158.1 GCA_947311465.1 uncultured Saprospiraceae bacterium | reverse complement strand
TTCATCAGACTTTTGGAAAGGCAAAATGAAATTTATTTCGTCAATGTTTTCATAAATTACTTTCAACGACCAATCGCAAACTACGCTGTGCTGTTTGGATGAAATGAAATAAATTTCATTTGACTTTAAAAGAGAATCTGTAATAAAAGACCCGTACTTAACCTGTGTTTTTTATCAAGAATGATTACCAATCAACAACAACTTCATACCCTTGAAAGAATTTAAATCTTTGAATTTCTTCAACAACATTACCCCTTTTTTCTTGGCAGAAGCCTCATTGGCAAAAAAATCATCATAGGTAAGAATATACCCATTCTTTGACTCATCAAAACATTTGGCCCAAATAATATTACTAGCTATACCCAAACGAGTAAGTTGTAAAACCACCTTTTTTGCATTATTAAAATTTGAAAACAAACCCAATTGAAGTAAGACTTCATTTCCCTTAAAAGTTTGCACACGTTCACAAGGATAATAAGTAAACATGTGTGGTGAAGAATGCATTAAAATATCCGCTTCTCCTTTAAAAGGATCAATATCTGTAATTTCATCTCTTGCAATTTGCAAATAGTTATAAGGTTGGTCATTAAATTTTTGAATTTCAGAACGTTCGATAACTGCAACATGTGGTTCTTGGCTATTGGGTTGACTCATCAGCATTTTTTCATAAGCCTTTTCATCAACAAAATTATGTTTCGTTTCGTAAGACTGTTTCACAAAAACTGAAATTGATATCAACAGCCCAATAATTCCTAAGAAAGTTTGAGTTCTATGTTCTCCTTGAAAGCGCATGAGACTTTTTTTCCATGGAATGGGTTTAAACTTGCTTTTTAAGAAATTAAAACTTCTATCCACATGTACTTTTGCTTTATCTTTATAGGAATTAGTTTTTTTATCTCCAAAAGCAATTTGTTTTCTTTTATTTCCAAATTCATCCTGACGAGCAGCGGCTACTACAACTCGAGAATTTTCTTGTGCATCAATAGCAATTATCCCAAAACCAAGATTGGTACATTGAGCTTTCAATTCTACATAATAAGGATCCATGGAATTTTCAAACATACTTTCATCTATAGCAATCCATTGGTCATCCGCAAAATAATTCTCAAATTGCCCAATTGCATAGATGTAACGATACCGATGAGATTTCATGAATAGAAAGCCAAAAGCACCAAACAATAACAACCAAATACCAAGAAAACCGATGATATTAAAAAATAAACTAAATTTTGCAAGCGTCATTAATTCAGCCTTCCATAAAAAAGTTAAAAACAAACTAGAAACCGATGAAGCAAAAGCGAAACTATCCCAAAATAAGATTTTCTTTTTCAAAGTATATATCACTTCCGAAGCAGAATCCTTAGAAGTCGCTTCAAAAGTAGCAATAAACACTTTACCATCTTCTTGCGTAAAGCTAATATGTCCATCCGCAATAATATCCCCACTGGTTTGATCAAAACGCACTTCCGTAGCCCCTACTCTTGGTCGAAACTTATAATAATCTTTCAGCAAAGAAGCTGCGATTCGCTTTATTTTATCTTCTGTTAACACTTTTTACTTATAATTGTTAATTGTTAATTGTTAATTGTTAATTGTTAATTGTTAATTGTTAATTTACTAAAGTTACTAATGCCAATTTGATATCATAGAAAAGGAGTTTATCTGTTAAAAATGTACATTTATTTTTTTTACATTACCTAAGTTTCTCCCATAATTGGATCGTTTGTACAGCCGCTTTCACATCATGAACTCTTAATATTTTCGTTCCCTCATCCAAGGCCTTCCAATGCAGAGCAGTAGTCCCTATCAAGGCATCATCAGGCGTTGTTTTAAGAAATTTATAAACCATTGATTTTCTAGAAATTCCCGTTAAAACAGGCAAATCCAATATTTGAAAAGCATGTAGATTTTTCAATATTTCATAATTATGCTCAATCGTCTTTCCAAATCCAAATCCAACATCTAAAATTATATCTTTAATACCAAAAGATCTCAATTTTTCAATTTCTTTTATAAAATAATCCAAAATAACCAGTTTGATATCATTATATCTTGGATTATTCTGCATATTTTCTGGAATTCCTTGCATGTGCATCAACACATAAGACAACATATATTTAGCAACAGTTTCATACATTAATGGATCAATTTGTCCACCAGAAATATCATTTACCATTCCGATTCCTAAATCTGCTCCTTTTTCAACCACTCTTGAATGTACAGTATCAATAGATATTACTGCTTTAGGAAATTGTTTTTTTATAACTTTGATAACAGGAACAACTCTTTCCAACTCTTCTTCCACAGAAATCAACTTTGCTCCTGGCCTAGATGACATTCCACCAACATCCAAGATGGCCGCTCCATTTATAAGCATTGCTTCAACAGTAGAAAGCAACTTACTATCATTTGAAAATCGGCTTCCTGTATAAAAAGAATCTGGAGTAATATTTAAAATGCCCATTACAATTGGAGAAGTCAACATCAAAAGTTGGCCATTGCAATTTATTGTTTGTTGCGGATTGAACATTTTCTCTTTTTATTGCAAATATATGATTTTTTTATTAACTATTGGGTTTGTGGGGGTCGCTGGATATTTTCTCGCAAAGACGCTGAGACGTAAAGGTATGTGGTAGTAAATTTTCTCGCAAAGACGCTAAGACGTAAAGGTATGTGGTAGTAATTTTCTCGCAAAGACACTAAGGCGCAAAGTTAGATGATGTGAAATTGCACGCAAAGACGCAAAGGCGCAAAGTTAGATGAGAAAATTAAATGAGACACCTTAGCGTCTTTGCGAGAAATTTACTACCACATACCTTTACGTCTTAGCGTCTTTGCGAGAAAATTTGGGTCGGAGCC
>CAMZLN010000157.1 GCA_947311465.1 uncultured Saprospiraceae bacterium | reverse complement strand
TTTTTTTAAATAAAATTTAACTTTAAAAAACAATTTAAACTCAATACTCATTAAAGCAATTAATTATTTAACAATAAAATGGAGTGATAATGATTATCACTCCATTTTCATTTACATCACAAGGTGTTTTGGTAGAAACTCAGTAAAATTAAAAATGTTTCTTTTTTAAATGCGAGTTTTCATCCGGACACCATCTATCAATTCTAATTTTCATCCATCAATTGAAGATAACCACTCAGTACTCGATCATCTAAAGTAATCACATAAAAGTAGGTACCACTCGGTAAATCTTCTCCTTGAAATGTTCCTTTCCAATCGTTCTTGTAATTATCAGATTCAAATACTACCCCCCCCCATCTGTTGTAAATCTCTAAGTGATATTTCATATTTTCACTCAAGCCATTGATTCTAAAAGCATCATTGGTACCATCTCCATTTGGTGAAAATCCAGTAAATACATGTATTCCATCACATTCAACAACAATTGTAACTATTGCAGTATCACAACCTCCTTTGGTACAAACTACATATTCAAATACATCTCCATCAGCATCACAATAATTTTGATTCGGAGTATATTTTATCATTCCATTTAAAATTGATACTATCCCATTTTCAGGTTGTTTCAATATATAAAGCGAATCTAAGTTTCCACCTAATTTGTCATTTAGTGTAACATCAAAAGTTACATCTGTATTAACACCCGTAGTAACAATATCATTATTTGTTCTTGGCGGATCTATCTGTACTACATTTATTCTAAAATACGTAGTATCGCTAAATCCTAAATCATCATGCATAACAATACATGCTGTTTCTCTTTCCGAAGTATCATTCACTTCAACTCCAAGAATTGATACTTTATATGACTCAGGAACTATACTAACTACAGAATATTCGCCTGATCCACTTGCACAAACATTTTCAATAGAAGTCACATTTCCAACAAGTTCACTTAAATCAATTTCTGTATCTTCATCATCTCCAACTTTAACAACTATATCAACGTACGCTGGTTCCATACAAGTTATAAACAATTTCACTTCATCTGAACAACCTGAAATAGTATGAGTTACAGTGACATTTTGATCTCCTTGACCTAATTGGATAGCAATATTCCCATCACATTCAGATACCTCACCATCAAAATCAAATCCATTTACCATAATATTTAACATATCTTTATCTGCAAACAGTATAGGCAAACAAACTTCTGTATTCTGATTGCAACTTATTGCTTGGATATTTCTATCTTCTCCTAAGCTGACACTCATTGGGCTACAAGCATCATTTGGATCACTCATTTCTCCATTCGTATTAACAGGCGTACTTGGGTCATCTACTCCTGTCACCTCCTCGCCATCTGTCAAGCCATCTCCATCACTATCTGGATTCGTCGGATCTGTTCCTGCCGTTTCTTCTTCTCCATTTGTCAAGCCATCTCCATCACAATCTTCACTTGCCACACTTGGATATGGATCACATGAATCATTTGGATCACTTGTCTCCGTACTTGGTACTAATGGTGTGCTAGGGTCATCTACTCCCGTCACTTCCTCACCATCTGTCAAGCCATCTCCATCACTATCTGAATTCAGCGGATCTGTATTATCTTCTGTTGTACTTGGATCTCCATCTGGTCCTGCCAATTCTTCTCCATTCGTCAAGCCATCATTATCACAGTCATCACTTGCCACACTTGGGTTTGGATCACATGAATCGTTTGGATCACTTGTCATACCATTTGGATCTAATGGAGTATTTGGATCATCCACACCACTTACCTCTTCGCCATCGGTCAAACCATCTCCATCTGTATCTGGATTTGCGGGGTCTGTATTATCTTCAGTAGTTGCCGGATTACCATCTTCACCTTCAAGTTCTTCCGCATTAGTCAAACCATCTCCATCACAATCATCCGTTCCTATACTTGGATAAGGATCACATGAATCATTTGGATTACTTGGTTCTGTACTTGGAATTAATCCTGTATTAGGGTCATCTACTCCTGTCACTTCTTCGCCATCGGTCAAGCCATCTCCATCACTATCTGGATTAAGAGGGTCTGTACTATCTTCTGTTGTACTAGGGTCTCCATCTGGTCCAGCGAATTCTTCTCCATTTGTCAGACCATCATTATCACAATCAGAATCGAACCAATTTGATGTTGTCAAATCAATATTCTGACTTAAAACTAAATATTCACAAGGATCATTTGGATCTGTATTATCAGCTTTTTCTACTCGATTGGTAACACCGTCTCCATCACAATCAGCATCCAACCAAGATTGAGCTACTACTACTGTAACACTTGTAGGTTCATAATCACAAACATCATTAGGACTTGTACCATCCAATGCTTCTTGACCATCTGTCACACCATCCCCATCTGTATCTTCACTAGTTGGATTTGTTGTTTCCAAAGGTATTGCAACCGTACTTGGATCATCTACTCCCAATATTTCTTCTCCATCCGTAACGCCATCTCCATCTGTATCAGGATTATTCGGATCGGTAATACTTCCATTTGCTGAATCAATTTCATCTCCATTTGTAATAGAATCTGAATCACAATCTAGCACCAACCAAGAAGTAGAAACTGAAGAAATATTTTGATCTTCAGTTTTATAATTACATGGGTTAAGAGCATCAGTACCACTAATAATTTCTTGCTCATCTGTCACGCCATCTCCATCATCATCTTCATCACATATACCAGTTAAGCCATCTCCATCAATATCAACTGCAGCAATAATAACATCTGCAACCTTTCCTGTATTATATAATGCGGCGAACAATGTTCCATTTGGTTTTACAATTGGAGTACCACTACCATAAACACCATCATCTCCACCATCTGCAAATGTATTTCCGTATGCTTCATTTGCATCACTACATCCATCAGAATCACTATCAAGATTAAGGAAATCTGGTGTTCCTAAAGTTGTAACAATTGGATCTGTTCCTGATCCCGCAGATTGAGGAATTCCCGAGTTTTGAATAGGTCCATCAGCAATTCCATCCTTATCATTATCGATTCCGCCTGATTCTACAACATCATAAATGCCGTCGTTGTCTGAATCAAGATCTAAATAATCTGGAATACCATCTCCATCTGTATCATTTTCTGGTTGATTATCAACGTTTCCTACAGCTGGATCTGAATCATTATCATCTAACCATGCTGGAACGCCATCTCCATCTGCGTCTGCTAATGGATCTACGCCACCATTCTCTACTACATCTGGAATACCATCATTGTCATCATCTTCATCG
>CAMZLN010000156.1 GCA_947311465.1 uncultured Saprospiraceae bacterium | reverse complement strand
GACTGGACCAGATCACTTGGCAGCAGTTGCTCCAATTGTACTAGAAACCAAAAAAAAATATTGGATTGTAGGCTTTTTGTGGGGATTAGGACATCTTTTAGGCATGTTGTTGATTGGAATTTTATATTTATTTTTTAAAGAGAATATTCCGATAGAAAAAATTTCTGAACATAGCGAACAATTGGTGGGCGTTATTTTGATTCTCCTTGGTATTTGGTCCTTTTTTCGTATTTATTTTGATAAAAAAAGGCATACTCACCCTCATATTCATAAAGAAGAAGTGGAGTTTATACATACCCATCCGCATACGCATGGGGAAAGTGATACTGTACATGCACACGTGGACGGGGTACAGAAGGATCAAAAACAATGGGCTTCTTTTGGGGTCGGTATTATTCATGGATTTGCAGGAGTAGCACATTTTCTATTGCTTTTACCTGTACTAGGTTTCTCGTTTAATCAGGCACTTTTTTACATTATTGGATTTGCTTTGGGAACTGTAACGGCTATGACTCTTTTTGCCCTTCTTGTTGGAAAATTGACTTTGTTTTCTCATGATGATCACAAGACAAATGTATTTAAGATGATAAGATTTATTGGGGGGACGATTTCTATTTGTATTGGTATTTATTGGATGTTGTGGTGAGAATTGATTTTGATTGATAATTTGTACATTTGATTACAAAAATATTGTGGGATTTAGAAAGTGGAGTTGAAAAACATTTTATTGCTGCAAAATTTCATGTGACCATGGCACATTACATTGCCATTTTTGCAAAAAAAAGAACAAATATACTAAAGTTGCATTCAGTGGCGGTGTATTCCAAAACTCATGTTTAGTAGATTTAATCATAGAATTCATGGGCAAGGATTATTCCCTATTTTTTAATAAAAATCTATCTCCAAACGATGAAAATATTTCCTTTGGACAATTGATGACTTACTTACAAAAGGATTTGATATGAAAATAGCTTTTATAACGACTGCCTTCAACGGTATGGCACAACGGCTTTGGATCGAAATTGATCGGTTGGATCATGAAGTATTTGTAATTATTGCAGATGGTGCTCAAAAAATGATGGAAGAAGTAGCATCTTATCAACCTGATTTAATTATTGCGCCTTTTTTGACTTCCAAAATTCCTGAAGAAATATGGTCCAATTATGTGTGTTTGATTGTTCATCCTGGAATCATGGGAGATCGGGGAGCATCTTCTTTGGATTGGGCTATTTTACGCCAACATAAAACGTGGGCTGTGACCATTTTACAAGCAGTGGAAAAAATGGATGCGGGTCCTATTTGGGCAACAAATCAGTTTGAAATGAGAGCAGTCAGTAAGGGGGAATTGTATCGCAATGAAGTAACTCAAGCCGCCACAAAAGGAATTTTGCAATCTATTGATAATTTTAAAAATCCTGATTTCAGACCCACGAAATTGGATTATTCACACCCAAATATCAATGGACAATGGAATAATAAGACTGTTCAAGCGGACTTTCATTTTGATTGGTCGGATAGTACGGAATCAATTATTCGAAAAATAAGAGCCGCAGACAGTAGTCCTGGTGTAAAAATTAAATTGTTTGGAAAATCATATTTTGCTTATGGAGTACATCGAGAAAGTGAGATGAAAGGCGATATTGGGGCGGTACTTGGGCAACGAAACCTTGCGATTTGTATCGCAACGAGTGACGCAGCAGTTTGGATTACTCATTTGAAAAGCATAGAGAAATCTAGTATTAAATTGCCAGCAACTATTGCATTGGGTGAAAACAATATTCCAAAGGTGAAATTAAGTCCTTTTGAATTTATAAATGGTGAAACTTGGCAAGAAATAAGATTTGTACAAGATGGGAATATAGGTTATTTGCATTTTGACTTTTATAATGGAGCAATGGATGGCGATCAATGTATTCGTTTGAAAGACGCAATTGTTGAAGCTAAGAAACGAGTAAAACTCTTGGTCTTGATGGGGGGGACGGACGTTTGGTCAAATGGTATTCATCTGAATGTAATTGAAAATGCAGAAAACTCAGCCGAAGTATCTTGGAATAATATTAACGCTTTAGATGATGTAATTTTAGAAATTATGGAATCCACAGAGCATTATATTATTTCGGCTTTGCAAGGAAATGCGGGTGCAGGGGGAGTGTCCTTAGCATTGGCAGCGGATAAGGTGATTGCACGAAACGGCATAGTACTCAATCCGCATACAAAGAATATGGGTCTATTTGGATCAGAATATTGGACTTATCTACTTCCAAAGCGAATTGGAGTTGAAAAAGCCAATAAATTCACAGAAGAATGTTTACCTTGGGGAGTAGCTGTTTCCAAGGAAATTGGTTTGATTGATGATTATTTTGGTGAAACAAATGCTGGTTTTGTGGCTTTTGTGAAAAAACAGGCGAATGAAATTATTAATCTTTCTTATTTTGATAAATTGATAAAGGCTAAACAGTTTCAACGGCGTAAAGACCATCGAAATAAACCTTTGGATGCATATCGAAAAGCAGAATTGACTCAAATGCGACTAAACTTCTTTGAAAATAATTGGGGTTATAATGAAAAGAGATATGATTTTGTGCATAAAATGCCAAGTCAAGACAAAAGTACAGTCGCAAATTTGTATAAAAGCAGGAGAGAGATTTATCGTAAGCGAAAATGGGAAAGTAAGGAGTATCGGGAAAAGTAATTAGGGAGTAGTTGAGCGGATTGTCTTATCGACAATCTTGTTGAGCAGTTTAGTTAGATTAATTTCCTAGAATAACATCCTCATAAAGATAAGGATTGTAACATTTTAGAAACTAACCTTCTCATCTATAATACTACCAATGAAGGTGTTTTTATCTCTATTGTAAAAGCAGAAATTGCTTAATGATTGAAATTTTACATCAACAGAATAAATATAAAGGCGCTTCAATCTTTGTAGAAATTGGAGAAAACATAGAATACTAAAATAATACAAAGTTGAGAATTTAACCTAAAGCCCCTTTAAAACCACTAAATTAATATTTTTAGATTCTAATGGTTTACCCCCAAATTTTCTGATTTACCCCTAAATTGAGTACTGTTTCTTGATTTAATCCCGTTTAGAGTGTTAAATTTGTAGATATAAATTATTAATTCACAACGAAAATATTACTCATTAAAATATTAAAATTATGACGGATACTAAAAATTCAAATCAAAAATCGGCTATATCAACTGTAGCAATTGTTCTATTATTAGGATTAAGTGCTTTTTTAGGATATAATAATTACCAAAAAAGTCAAATCATTTCAGAGCAAAATACAGAAATGACTGAATTGGATAAGGTGAAAATTGAATTAGAAGGTGAATTTGAAGAAGCACTTACTGATTTGGAAGCAATGAAAGGAGATAACGAAGAGTTGAATGCTTTGATTGAAACGCAAAAAGAAGAATTGACAGCTCAAAAAAATAAAATTGCAAAATTGATTCGTTCTAAAAAAAGCTTGAAATCTGTTAGAGCTGAATTGGAAACAATGAAGGTTAATTATCAAAATGCTATGGCTCAAATTACTCAACTACAAGCGGAAAAGGAAGCCTTGGTTAGTGAAAATATGCAATTGAATCAAGCTAAGGGAGAAGTAGAAGCTGCTTTGAACCAAGAAGTAGCGAATGTTTCTAATTTGACTTCTGAAAAGGCTGTTTTGGTAAGTCAAAAAGAAGATTTGGAAAAAGTAAAGGCGGATTTAGCTGCTAAGGTAACGGTTGCTTCAGTGATTAAAGTGGGTGATGTAACAGTAACGGGTTGGAAAACTAGAAAAAGTGGAAAATCTGTTAAAAAGAAGTATGCTAGAAATATCGACCATTTGAAGATTTGTTTCAACACAACTACAAATAATGTTGTTGAGCCAGGTCATGAAATGTTTTATGTAAGAATCATCAACCCACAGGGAGAAACGATTGCTGTTGAAGAAATGGGATCTGGTGTGTTTAAAAATAGTACAACGGGTGATGAAATTCGATATACACAGGTGAAGGAGTTGGACTATAATAGAGACCAAGCAATTTACTGTTTCAATTGGAAACAATCTACTGCTTTTGCAAAAGGGGGGTATAAAGTTGAAGTTTACAACAAAGGCTATTTGGCTGGTAATGGTACTTTCCTTTTAAAATAAGTAGCTGGACATATGTTTTTATGTGAATATTTTTAATTAGATTTTGTTCAAATCGAAGGAAAAAGCACAGTAATAGCCTAGCTATTGCGAGCATTTTTGCTGAAGAGTTGAGCAAAATATATAAAAAAGATATATGG
>CAMZLN010000155.1 GCA_947311465.1 uncultured Saprospiraceae bacterium | reverse complement strand
GATATATTTCGCCCAACTCTTCAGCAAAAATGCTCGCAATAGCTAGGCTATTACTGTGGTTTTTTCTTCGACTTGAACAAAATCTTTTTAAAAATATAAACATAAAAACATATGTCCATCTACTTAAAACGAACCATGAGAAACATTTTTATCGTAATTTTTATTTCGGCTTCAGTTTTGGCATATTCCCAAAAAGGAGAACGTATGGACTTGTATAATTATGACAATCCAAGTAAAAATAATCCTGCCTTATACATAAATATGGCAAAAAAAGCTAAAGCAACAGGAGCGGCAATCTTGATTTGTCCAGGTGGTGGATATGTGATGGAAGCCTTTGATCACGAAGGAAATCAAGTTGCAGATTGGTTCAATGAACACGGTGTACATGCCTTTATCTTGAAATATTCTCTAGGAAAATTTGATGGTTCAGGAAGTAAACATCCTGATATGATGCATGATGTGAAACGGGCTTTTAGAATCATTCGTGCAAATGCGAAAAAATGGAAAATTGATCCAAATAAGATTGGAGTGATGGGCTTTTCTGCGGGTGGACATTTGGCATCCACTTTAGCCACGCATTTTGATGATGGAAATCTAGAAAGTGAAGATGATATCGAAAAAGTTAGTTGTTTACCTAATTTCTGTATTCTTGCTTATCCCGTTATTATGATGAAGGGGGAATATACACATTGGGGTTCTCGTCGTTTTTTATTAGGACCGACACCTTCCAGATTGGATGTGGATTTTCTTTCTAATGATGAATATGTAAGCGAGTTGACGCCACCTACATTTCTTTTTGCTACAAGCGATGATAATATTGTACCCGTTCAAAATTCCATCAATTATTATTTGGCTTTGAGGAAATATGGAATTCCTTGCGAAATGCATATTTTTGAACATGGAAAACATGGAGTTGGTTTAGCTCAAGAGGATAAGACTTTGCATCAATGGGTAGGGTTATTGGAAGATTGGTTGATCCGTTGGAAGATTTTTTGATGTGCCTATCTACTTGTATTAGATTCTAAATCGTATAAAGTCGTATTACTATTACTACTTTTTTTTACCACAAATCAAAATTACAATAAAATGAATGAATCTACATTTAAGCTAAGACCAACAGATGAATATATTGAACTTATAAAATTACTAAAACTCAAACAAATCGCTCAGACGGGCGGTCATGCTAAATTGTTAGTGGAAGAAGGTATCGTCAAAGTCAATGGGCATCAAGAGTTTAGGAAACGAAATAAACTAAGAATTGGAGATGTTGTTGAAATACAAGATTTTAAAATTGTGATTGTTTAGAGATAGAGGAGATTGTCCATTATAGTGTCTCTATATTTTTTTTACAATTCCTAATATAAATATAGATTGGCAAAGGAGAAAAGCCAAAAACGGAACTTATAACGAATAGAAACATAAAACTTTCAATATCCAAACTAAAATATTATCTTTGCAGCAAAAAGTGAATAAAATAGAATTAAAGATTTCTGATTTAGTAAAGAAGTTCCCTCCCGTAGAATTGCCAGTTGTCCTCAACGAAGATTCCGTAATGGAATTTAGTCGATTAAATTTACCATTATCGGAATTAGATATCATAGCATACATACATCCTTTTGAAGAAGATGTAGATGAGTTCACTGAATTCATACCTTGTTTATCCATACCAGAAACGCACGATTTTCATGCCTTGGTTTATTGGCGTGGAGATTTATTAAAATACCATTTTACTATGATTACTTTTGATCAAAATGGTAAGTTTTTAGATAAAAAGGTCATTGGTGGAACTTATTCTAATGGAGAAGTGTTGTACCAAGCAGTGACGACAATAGACGAAGACTGGATTATATATGTAGTGACAGGTCAGACACAAGCCAATCAAAAGGATTACGATCCTACATCGAGTAAGATTTCCAATCTTGAATTGCTCGCAGATGGAAAAATAATTTCATCTTAAATTAATTAACAAATATTTTTTTTAATTTTTTCAACTTTCCAAAAGTTTAGAACTTTTGGAAAGTTGAAAAAATTAAAATAACAAAAACGAAAATGACAAATTTTAAAAAGAAGAAAAAAACCAAGGGAAGAAAACTTTCCCAAAATGAATTATTGGAATCTGTTTCCAATTTATTTAAATTCCAACCTAGAAAGAAATTCACTCCTTCCATAGTTATTCAGAAACTAAAAATCAAGAATTCTTTAAATGATGTAGAAGCAACACTGAAAAGTTTAAATGAAAGAAAATTTATAAAATTACTTTCAAGCGGAAAATACACTATTAATAGAAAAGATTCATCAGGAGGAAGAAATAATGGAAACAAATCCTATCAAGGAAAAGTAGATTTGACACGTTCAGGTGCTGCATACATTGTATGTGATGATTTTGAAAACGATATTTATGTTTCCGCTAGAAATAGAAATTCTGCACTCAATGGTGATATTGTAAAAGTCCAAGTTTCCGCAAAAGGTGGAAGACACAAGTTGGAAGGAAGAATAGTTGAAATTATAGAAAGAAAAACAGAAATGTTTGTAGGAACATTTAGAGATTCTGGAGATTACGGATTTGTAGTTACAGAAGATTCTCAAATGGCAGAAGACATTTATATAAAGAAAAAAGATTATCAGAATGCAAAATCTGGTCAAAAAGTAGTCGTACATGTGATTGATTGGCCTAGAAAACATGGTCGTAGTCCAATTGGTAAAATTATCAATATATTGGGCGATTCTGATTCTAGTGATGTAGAAATGAAATCTATTTTGATTAGTCAAGGATTCAGTTTAGAATTTCCTAAAGAAGTCCTTCAAGAATCAGAAGCTCTGTCTACAGAAATTTCACAAAAAGAGATTGACAAGCGTAGAGACATGCGTTCTGTAACTACATTTACGATTGATCCAGATACTGCCAAGGATTTCGATGATGCCCTTTCCTTAGAGAAATTGGACAATGGAAATTGGGAAATTGGGATTCATATTGCTGATGTTTCGCATTATGTTCAACCCGATTCACCTTTAGACGTAGAAGCAGCAGACCGAACCACATCAGTCTATCTTGTGGATAGAGTTTTACCTATGTTACCCGAGAAGTTATCTAATGAATTGTGTTCTCTTCGACCCAACGAAGATAAACTGACATTTTCTGCTGTTTTTGAATTTGATAAAAATGACAAAGTAGTAAATCGTTGGTTTGGAAAGACGATTATTCATTCAGATCATAGATTTGCTTATGAGGGCGCACAAGAAGTGATGGATAAAAATGAAGGTCCATATTTAGAAGAATTAAATACTTTAAATCGTATTGCGAAAGTTTTACGTAAGCAAAAGTTTGAGAATGGGGCAATTGCATTTGAAAGTGAAGAAGTGAAGTTTAGGTTAGATGAAAACGGAAAGCCACTTGATGTATATGTGAAAGTTAGGAAAGATGCCCATTTACTGATTGAAGATTTTATGCTTTTAGCGAATCGAGAAGTGGCCACTTATATGGTAAATAAAAATAAAGGACAAGAGATTCCATTTGTATACCGAGTCCATGATTTACCTGATGCAGAAAGAGTTGCTGATTTTTCTCGCTTTGCCAATGAATTGGGATTGAATATAAAAACGGATACACCCAAGCAAATAGCGGAATCTTATAATATTTTAGCAAAAGAAGCGAAGAAAAATCCTAAATACAAAATTTTAGAACCATTGGCAATTCGTACAATGGCAAAGGCAATTTATACTACAGATAATATTGGTCACTATGGACTAGGTTTTGATAATTACTCACATTTCACATCACCCATTCGTAGATATGCAGATGTTTTAGTGCATCGTATATTATTCAAAAATTTGAAATCGGATTTTAGAATGAAAAAATCGGATTTGGAAGCAAGTTGCAAACATATTTCTGATCAAGAGCGAAATGCGATGAAAGCAGAACGTGAGTCTATCAAATACAAGCAAGTTGAATATATCAAAGGTTTTATTGGTGAAGAATTTGACGGAACCATCACGGGGATGATTGATATGGGAATGTTTGTAGAATTAATTGCCAATAAATGTGAGGGAATGGTTACATTCAACTCTTTGGATGAAAATTTTAAAATAGGAGAAAGTCGATTGAAAGCGACGAGCCGTTCTGGAAAAGTATTTAAGCTAGGAGATACAATCAAGGTACGGATATTGGATGCGGATTTGGATCGTAAGCAGATTAATTTGGAATTGGTGGAGTAGGTATTTGAGTTTTCTTTGCATGATCATGCTTATCCATTGAGTGACTCATCTCTTTTGCATCAGAATGATTTGTTTCGTTACTTCCGCCAGTACATGCGGTAAAAAATAATGCTACAAAGACTAGCATAGCATATATATTGATGTTTTCATAATTTTAAATTTTATTACATTTTAGAATGGACTCCTAATTGATTTCTTTCATAATATTTGAAATCCTACCTTCAATTGAAAAATCTCAATTGGAGTCCTGTTTTTTTTAAATTATTTCTTCTTTTAGTGCTTGTGATTATGCTCTTTTTCTTCGACTGTCTTCAATTGCATTCCGCATTTTGGACAATCTCCTTTTTCTGAATACGTCTTTGTACCTTCACAGTGCATTGGACATGCATAAGCCTTGGTACTTTCCATTTCGACTGTCTTCAATTGCATTCCGCATTTTGGACAATCTCCT
>CAMZLN010000154.1 GCA_947311465.1 uncultured Saprospiraceae bacterium | reverse complement strand
GAGTCAACAATTTTTGGGTGACTAAGTTAGATGAATTTGATACTTCTAGTCTTGGGGCAAGTGATTTTGATAAAGAAGACAATAATTTCTGCATTTATAGATTTTGCTATTTTTGAAACGGGAATGGGTTTGGGAAATTTCATTATTCTTTGAATGTTTTTCTGTGGTGAACTTTTTATTCTTACTATTCTTTGTCAGTATTAGAATCATCATTAGGTAAATTATTGTCTTCTTTATCAAAATCACTTGCCCCAAGACTAGAAGTATCAAATTCATCTAACTTAGTCACCCAAAAATTGTTGACTCCATCACCTATAGTTATTTGAATATACTCTAGGTTTGCTAATTCTAAAACAGCAAGAAAAATAACAATAGCATGCACTCTATTTTGACAGTTTGCAAATATAGATTTAAAAGTAGTTTGTTTACCTATTTTTAAAGTATTCAGGAGTGATTTTTTTTCACTTCTTACTGTAAATGGGTATCTATAAACTTTATGAACAGTTTTTTTATTCCGCTCTTCAAAATTATTAATAGATGACTCGAAAGATCTAAGTAATTTAAATAAAGTAAGCGATTCGAGTTCAACATCAACGAGCGCCTTAGTTGCAATTCCTTTCAATTCATCTACAACATTTCCTCGTGGGAATTTTTGAGAGCGATCTTCTTCAAAATCACGCATTTCATCTAGGACACTTTTATATTTTTTATATTCTAAGAGTCTTTGAACCAATTCTTCTCTAGGATCTATCTCGTTTCCTTCTTCATCTACTTCTTTTCTCGGGAGTAAAAGTCTAGATTTGATACGCATCAATGTAGCCGCAACAAATATAAATTCACTTGCCAAATCAACGTTCAAAGATTCCATTAATTTAATATAATCTAAAAAATCTTTTGCAATTTTTGAAATAGGAATATCATAAATATCTAATTCATCTCGCTGGATAAAGAAGAGAAGCAAATCGAAAGGACCTTCGAATTGCGGAAGTTTTATTTGATAGGATGCTGTCATTTTCGTGATCAAAGATACGGAAAATATATAGGATTTACTACCTTGCAGTAAAATAATTAGACATGAATACTTATATTGATATTTTACCCGAAATTAAAACGGCACTTTTAAATAAATTACCAGTAGTTGCTCTGGAGTCAACTATCATATCACATGGCATGCCATACCCTAAAAATGTGGAGACCGCAAAACTGGTTGAAAAAATGGTACGTGACAATGGAGCTATTCCTGCAACTATTGCAATTATTAATGGAAGGCTTAAGGTAGGATTGTCAGAAGATGAATTGGAATATTTTGGCAAAAAAGGGATGGAAATTACAAAGGTTAGTCGTCGTGACATACCTTTTATAATTAGTCAAAAAATAGATGGTGCAACAACGGTGGCATCTACAATGATAATAGCCAATATGGCCGGCATTCAAATTTTTGCAACTGGCGGAATCGGTGGAGTACACCGAGGTGCCGAAAAATCTATGGATATATCTGCTGATTTACAAGAATTGGCAAAGACAAATGTTACCGTTATTTGTGCAGGAATAAAATCAATTTTAGATTTGGGATTAACTTTGGAATATCTTGAAACTCAAGGCGTAGCCGTAGTTGGTTATCAAACGGAAGAATTGCCTGCTTTCTTTTCTAGAAAAAGTGGATTGAAAGTGGATTATAATCTGACTACGCCAAAAGAAATTGCAAATACCATTCAAATTAAATCAAAATTAAATTTACAAGGGGGAATAATTATTGCCAATCCTATTCCATTAGATTATGAAGTTGAATTTTCATCTATAGAAAAGATTATCCAAAAAGCACTTTTAGAAGCGGATAAAAACAATATTAAAGGAAAAGATATTACCCCATTTCTATTGGACAAAATTGAAAAACTTACAAAAGGAGAAAGCCTAAAAGCAAATATTCAATTGGTTTTAAATAATGCTAAATTAGCTGCAAAAATTGCATCGAATATGTAAGATATATTTCAAAATAAAAGAGAACATTATTTTCTTGCTTTAAAATTTACATTTCTTTTTATATACCATATTACTATTTTAACAATAACAACCATAAAATAGATGGCTACTCCTAAGAAAATCAACAATTCCATATCATTTACTTTATTGCTAAGTCTTGTCATCAACCAAGCACCTAGCCCAATGCAAATTAGTAATTCAATAATTAATCGTTTCATGTTTTTGTATTTAAATTAATATAATCACCCCCTTTAGTCCATGCACCTTGCCCCGTTGCACCCGTTGCACCCTTGCACCCGTTGCACCTTTGCACCCGTTGCACCTTTCACCCGTTGCACCTTGCCTTTAAACCTTGCCCCTTTAAACATCACACCACCCCCTCCTTAATCAAATCATGCAAATGAACAATCCCAACGTACACATTATCTTCTACAACAATAAGCTGAGAAATATTATTATTTTGAATAACTTCCATGGCTCTTGCTGCCAATTCGTTGGCTTCAATTGTTTTTGGATTTTTTGACATTATATCTTTAGCTACTAAAGATTTTGTTTCAAAGTTATTCTCTAACATACGTCTGAGATCTCCATCTGTAATAATTCCAACTATATGATTTTCCGAATTGAGCACTACAGTAGTGCCTAATCTCTTTCCCGTCATTTCGATAATGGTATCACGAATACTTGCATTTTCAAAAACGAATGGACTTTCATTATTAGGGTAAATATCAGCAACACGCAAAAAAAGTTGTTTCCCTAAAGCACCACCAGGATGGAATTGAGCGAAATCATGAGTTGAAAAATTCTTCAATTGCAATAATGTAATCGCTATTGCATCCCCTAAAGCAAGTTGAGCAGTAGTACTTGAAGTAGGGGCAAGATTATTTGGATCTGCTTCTTTTTCAACAGGGACGAAAAGCGAAACATCTGCTCTTTTAGATAAATAGGAAGCTTGGTTTGACACAATTGCAATCAGTTGATTACCTCTTCTTTTCACCAAAGGAACCAAAACTTTTATTTCAGGTGTTTCTCCACTTTTAGAAATACAAATTACAATATCATTTTCTTGGACAATACCCAAATCGCCGTGAATTGCATCAGCTGCATGCATAAAAATTGCAGGAGTTCCCGTTGAATTTAAAGTAGCGACAATTTTTTTTCCTATCAACGCACTTTTTCCAATTCCTGTTAAAATGACACGACCAGTTGATTCTGAAATTAAATGAATTGCGGATTCAAAATTAACATCAATTGAATCATGTAATAGACCAAGCGTATGCTGTTCTAATTTAATTATTTTCTTTCCAAATTCAATTATGTTTTGCTTTTTCACTTTTTTTTTAGTATTTTTAGATTACGAATTTACAAGTATATAACTTCAATAGTCAATATTTTGTAGATTTTATTGCCATTCTCCCCCAAGTTTCAAAAAACAAATAGGATTTGGGAATGAATTCTTAGGATTCTGAATTTTTCAGAAAAGGAATTTTACGTTTTGAATATTCATATTTCTTATCATTTAAGATAGAAATTTATTATCTTCGTAGCCCCTTAGGAAAATTCACTTCCATGCAATCGATTGCTTTAATAAAACCCAAAAACACAAAACACAAAGAAAAAAAAGTATTATGGAAAAAGTAAAAGATGATATTACCGCCGCATTAAAAAAGCATTTCGGTTTTACAAGTTTTAAAGATAGACAAGCAGAAATTATTCAAAGCGTTTTGGATAAAAAGAATACTTTTGTTTTAATGCCAACAGGTGGAGGCAAATCCATGTGCTATCAGCTTCCAGCCTTGATGCTACCGGGTATGGCAATTGTAATTTCACCATTAATTGCATTGATGAAAAATCAAGTAGATGCTATTCGTGGATATTCAAATAATAATGAAATTGCCCATTACCTAAATTCTTCACTAACACGAACTCAAATGAGAACGGTGAAGGATGATATTGTTGCAGGAAAAACCAAGTTATTATATGTTGCTCCAGAGACATTAACTAAAGAAGAAAATCTAGAATTTTTCAGATCTGTAGATTTGTCCTTCATTGCAGTAGATGAAGCTCATTGTATTTCTGAGTGGGGACATGATTTTAGACCAGAATATCGTAGGATTCGTTTAATGATAGATGAAATTGATAAGAAAATCCCAATTATTGCCCTTACCGCAACGGCTACACCAAAAGTTAAAATTGATATTGTAAAAAATCTCAAGATGGGAAATGATGCTGATATATATGTATCTTCCTTTAATCGAAATAATCTTTATTATGAAATCAGACCTAAAGGGAAAAAAGAAGATACGTTTATCAGTATTGTGAAATATATTAAAACAGTGCCTGGTGAATCTGGTATTATCTATGTTCAAAGCAGAAAATCAACAGAAGAGATTGCTAAATTCTTGGTTGTAAATGATATTAAAGCAGCGCCATATCATGCAGGTTTGGATCAAAAAACTCGATCAAAAGCACAAGACAATTTCTTAATGGAGGATATTGATGTCATTGTAGCTACAATTGCTTTTGGAATGGGAATTGACAAGCCAGATGTTCGTTTTGTTATTCATTATGACATTCCAAAAAGTATAGAGAATTATTATCAAGAAACAGGTCGTGCTGGTCGAGATGGAATGGCAGGAAAGTGTATCTCATTTTATCGAATTAAAGATATTATGAAACTCGAAAAATTTCTTAGAGATAAGCCTGTAGCAGAGCGAGAGTTGACGGCACAATTGATGCAAGAGATAGTAGCTTATTCTGAAACGGCATCTTGTCGGAGACAATTTTTATTGCATTATTTCGGTGAGAATTTTAATGCTGAAAATTGCAATAAAATGTGTGACAATTGTGCTCATCCAAAAGAAAGATTACAAGTGCAATTGGAATTACATCAAGCATTGAGTTCTATTTTAAAATTAAATGAAAATTATAAAATTAAAATTATCGTTGACTTCTTAATGGGAGTGGAATCAAAACAAATGGTAGATTTTAAATTTAATAAATATGAACTCTTTGGAGTAGGGAAAGATAAAGGAGAAATATTCTGGAATTCCGTTATCCGTCACGGAATTTTATTCAACTTCATTCATAAGGAAATTGAAAACTATGGAATTTTAACGATAACAGATGCAGGGAAGGAGTTTCTTGAAAATCCCGTTCCCGTAGAAGTTGCTTTAAATACAAATTTTAATGAAACAGTAGCTAATGAGAAGCCTTCAATAGGACTGGCAGTATTAGACGAAACCTTAGTTTTGTTGTTGAAAGATTTAAGAAAATCACTTTCTAAGAAAAATAATGTTCCTCCGTATGTGATTTTTCAAGATCCATCTTTGGCAGATATGGCGATTCAATATCCAATTTCAATGGATGATTTATCCCATGTTTCAGGTGTATCCAAAGGCAAGGCTATGCGTTATGGTAGACCATTTATTGATTTGATTGCTAAATATGTAGAAGAAAATGAGATTGATAGACCTACGGAAATTGTAGTTAAACAAATTGCCAATCGTTCAAAAATTAAAGTAAATATTATTCAAGGAATAGATAGAAAAATCAACTTTGAAGAAATTGCTCAATCCAATAAATTGACAATGGAAGAATTGATGGAAGAACTGTATTCTATTGTGAGATCTGGAACAAAACTGAATATTAATTATTATCTTAAAGAAGAGCTTGAAGATGAAGTTGTGGAAGATATTTATGAATATTTCATGGAATCAGAAACAGATTCTTTAGAAGAAGCGTATGCTGAATTGAAAGATGATGATATCAACATGGAAGAAATCGAGTTGGTAAGATTGAAATTCTTGTCCGAAGAAGCCAATTGATATTCAAAATCGTATTTTATTAAGTAATTTATCTTGCCTTTGAAAGTATTAATTATTAATGGACCTAATTTGAATTTATTGGGTACACGTCAACCTGATGTGTACGGAGCTACATCTTTTGAGTTTTATTATGAAAATTTGAAGAAAACGTTTCATCAGGTGGAATTGGAGTATTTTCAATCCAATGTTGAAGGGTTTATTATAGACAAATTGCATGAAGTAGGATTTTCGTATGATGGAATTATTTTAAATGCTGGTGCATACACGCATACATCCATTGCGATTGCCGATGCGATTTCTGCGATTTCTACTCCTGTGATTGAAGTGCATATCTCAAATGTTCACAAAAGAGAGCCTTTTCGTCATCATTCTTACTTGTCTAGTGTCTGTAAAGGTGTTATTGTGGGATTTGGCTTGGATGGATATCGATTGGCGCTTGAAGCGATACTGTAGGGATAAAATATTATTTTCAGAAGCAGAGTCATATTCGTTATCTTTTTTTATCCGTATTCATGGCAATTATTTTCAGCCGAAAATCGCATTTCTAAACAAATTACAACTCAATCCCTACCCCTAAAGCAAAATGATCTCCCGTAAAAAGATGAGTTTTAATATACCCCTCAATATAAAAACGTGGCTGTATAGGCAAATAATATCTGGCGCCAACTTTAAAATAAAAGGGCTGCTCCAAATTGATCGTATGTGTTTGCAAATAAATCCCTGTTTCTCCAAACAGTCCTAGTCTATCAAAAACCAACTCTTGAGCAATGAGCAACATAAATCTTCTCGCGCCCATTTTAGTGGATTTTGGATTAGACACTTGATGTTCTAATAAATTGCTATAAATGTCATTTCTAAATTCATGAGCAATTCCGAATTGCCATTTTAGTATTTTATTATATCGAAAGACGCCCTTCAAATAGGTAGATGTTACTTCAAATAAGTCTCCATCAATTTTTGCAGCTTTAACGCCCAAACTATATTGGACTTGAATTCCAAATTTCTTATTTACATCATTTGTTGATTTATCATAAGAAATAAAATCTTCTTTTTTTAGTACTGGATTTAAATGATATTTTATCCCCATAGTTCCTTGAAGAATATTAATTCCAAGATTTGGAAGTTTTAGTGCACCATTAGATAAGTGAGTAATCGCAATTGCAGATGATAAACTAAATTTAGAATTAACTTCATAACCAAAATTCAATTTAACAATGGTCATATTATTAATAGAAGAACCAATCGCATTATTTGTCGGGTTTGTAATCGCATCAAAATGCTTTGAAACATATCCTACTCCTATTGCAATTTCTCCATTAATTGCAAATTTTGGCGTTTCATACATGTTGTATGATATTTGAGCCAAAAGTCCAATTGCTTCGCCAAGTACTTTTTTATCCCCCAAATCAAAATAAGCAACGCCAAAACCAACTTCGGGATATCTATGAAAATATTGCCATTGTTTTTTACCTAAAGTTCTTTGAGAAAAACACAGTGAAACACCTGAAACGAAAGAAGGTTGTTGATAAGCTAATGTATGTCTATGTCTAATGATATTTCCATAAAACAAGTTGCTGGAAATATTCATACCCTTATTGTTTTGTCCTATCAAGACAAAAGGGATTAGAACAAAGATGGACAATAGCCGTTTTCTCATAAAATCAGTTTACTCAAGAATAATTGTGTTCTTTTTATATCGATACTTAGTACCCTATCTTCTTTTAATTCAGGAACAATTTTTCGATAGTTAATTATTATTTCTGCAATATTGGGGGATGTTTTTAATGGTTTTCTAAATTCAAGCGCTTGAGCCGCAACCATAAATTCGATTGCCATTAATCTTTCAATATTATCTACTACTTTGTGTACTTTAGTTGCAGCATTGGCGGCCATACTTACATGATCTTCCTGTCCATTGCAAGAAACTATTGAATCTACAGATGCAGGTGTACAAAATTGTTTATTCTGACTAACAATAGCTGCTGCTGTGTATTGTGCAATCATCATTCCAGAATGTAATCCTGGATTGGCAACTAAGAATGATGGGAGTCCACGGAGTCCAGACATTAATTGAAAAACCCGTCTTTCAGAAAGATTTCCTAGTTCTGCCAATGCAATAGCTAAAAAATCTAAAGGAAGAGCAAGAGGCTGAGCATGAAAGTTTCCACCAGATAAAATTACATCATCATCGGGAAAAATATTAGGATTGTCAGTTACTGAATTTATTTCTGTTTCAAAGGCTCTTTTGACAAAATCAATAGCATCCAGACTCGCTCCATGTACTTGTGGAATACATCGAAAAGCGTAGGGGTCTTGCACATTTTCTTTGGTTCGTGATGATATTTCACTATCGTTTAAATAATTCAACATTTGAGATGCGACAGATAATTGCCCTAAATGGGGGCGAATCACATGCAATCTCTCGTCATAAGGAGTAAGACTGCAATCAAAAGCATCAACAGACATAGCAGAAATCAAACCTGCTTGCTCAACGAGTTTTTCCGTTCTTAGTAAATTCCAAATTCCATAAGCTTGTGAAAATTGAGTTCCATTTAATAAGGCAAGCCCTTCTTTAGAATGAAGTTTAAGCGGTTTCCATCCCATTTTTTTGTAAACTTTGGATGTATCCATTCTTTCTCCCTTCAAAACTAAATCCCCTTCCCCAATTAAAGGCAAACTTAAATGAGCTAATGGAGCAAGATCTCCTGATGCACCTAGAGATCCCAATTGATAAACAATGGGAAGAGCATCATGATTATAAAAATCGATTAATCTATTTATGGTGTCGATATGAATCGCTGAATAGCCATAAGAAAGACTCTGAATTTTAAGAAATAACATAAGGCGAACTATCTCGCTAGGTACTTCATCACCCGCTCCACTAGAATGGGATTTTACTAAATTATGCTGTAAATCTGTTAATTCTTTTTTTGAAATACGGATATTACAAAGAGATCCAAAACCCGTATTGATTCCGTAGAATAAGTCTTCGGAATTCGCCAATTTTTGGTCTAAAAAATTTCTACAATCATTGATTCTAGATATTGAATCTTGCGATAATTCTAATTTTAGATTATTCTCAATAATATTTCTGATAGTATCTAAGTTAATCACTTCAGAGTTGATAATATGTACATTTTTCATTCTAATAGCTGTTTTTTATAAAATTGAAAACAAAAATACAGTTAATTTGAATAATAATCTTAAATTTTATTTTTCAAGATTTTTTAATTTTTTTCAAGATTTATTAAAGAACCATATATTAAATCAATAAACCTAATGGCGGTATATGATTTAGGAAATATTTAGCCAAAATTGTTAAACAATCGTTAAATAATAAATGCTTTGATTACTTTTTATTATGGTATTGCGTTAAATAATTGAATATCGAAACATAATAGTAGTTTTATACTTTGGTTCTTTTCACAAGATTTGTCAAAGAACATATAGTTTTTAAATCATTGTTGTTGTAAATAGATAATATTATTGTATTTTTGGCGTCTTATTTAAGATGAATAAGTTCGTTCTAACTAAAAAAGATAAGAAACATGAAAAAAATCATTTCAATCCAATTAAAAAAAATAACTTTAGTCGCTTCATTTTTTGTATTTCTAGCGATTGGAGTACAGGCACAAAGGACTGCAATTGTAGATATTACTGCTTTGCTCGAAAATCTCGACGAATACAAAAAAGCACAATCTTCCTTGGATAAAACTGCCGCAAAATGGAAGCAAGATATCGCTCAAGAGTATGACAAAATCAAAGGACTATATAACAAATACCAAGCTGAAAGTGTTTTAATGAGTGACGATATGCGATCTCAAAAAGAACAAGAGATTGTAGATGCGGAGAAAAGAGTGAGAGAAATGCAAAAGTCTAAATTTGGTCCTGACGGAGCTTTATTTAAGAAAAGACAAGAATTGGTACAGCCGATTCAAAATAAAGTGTATAATGCGATAGCAGAATATGCTGATGAAAAAGGATATGATTTTATTTTTGACAAATCAAGTTCAACAGGAATTATATTTTCAAATCCAAAATTTGACAAGACAGATGATGTAAAAGCCAAATTAGGATTAAAGTAAAATCTATTTTAAATATTTAATTAATAACAAATACGTAAACTAAGTCTTTAACATGAAACAAATTATTAAAATTACAATCATTATGGTTGCTTTCTTTCTTTCGACAGGAGTAGCAACGGCTCAAAAATATGGTTATATCAATTCACAAGCTTTATTGGCTGATATGGAAACTGTAAAACAAGCAAGAGCAAATCTTGAAGTATTACAAAAGCAATTGCAAACCAAAGGACAAAATATGGTTCAAGCGTTGCAAGCTAAATACCAGAAAGTACAAGAGCAAGTAGCTGCAGGCGGAATGTCTCCAAAGCAGCAAGAAGAAGAAGCAAAGAAATTGCAAGCCGAAGAAGCTAAAATCGGAGCATATCAGCAAGAAATG
>CAMZLN010000153.1 GCA_947311465.1 uncultured Saprospiraceae bacterium | reverse complement strand
GATAGAAAAATACTGTATGGCATCAAATGATATTAAAATGGTTAAAAACTGTGATATCATAGTCATCGGAACCAATAGTGCAAAGGTGATTCTGGAAACCCAACATGTAAAGAAGGGCGCAATTATCTTAGATTTAAGTGTACCGTCCAATACCAGCTTGGAATTACAAAACCGAGAAGATATAACCTTTTTAAAGGGAGGAATTGTTCAATTACCCATTTATAATCAACAGGCTCAACATATCCAATCTAGTATTATTCCTCTAGATGAAGGTGAAGCATTTGCTTGTATGGCAGAAACCTTTGGTTTGGCGTTTAACGAATCAAAAAAACATCACCGTATCGGAGATTTATCAAAAGAACAAGTTGAATCGACTTTAGACATGATGAAAAGACTTGGATTTACATTGGGAAGGGTTAAAGTGGAAAATAGTTTGTGAACATTTTTTGAATAGACTTATCTCAATCGATCCATACTCTTCACAACCTTATCATCCTTCTTAATAAACCTTGTAGCCAAAGCAGAAAAAATAATAGCCAAAATTGGAGCGGCTAGACCAAATCCCATTTCAAAAGTAGTTGTTTCCTTTGAAATTAAGAATCCCAGAAAACCTACCGTACTTAATGCTACAAGAATTGAAAAATTAGAAATTTTCATTTGCAAGGAACGATTGTTAAATAGAAATATAGCAATTAAAGCTAAAACACCACCTAAAACAGTCAAAATAATCAATCCTATATTATCTTGAATATTAAAAATTCCATCAGCTAAGACAGATGATGTGTTGGTCGCATTTACCGTTGCTTCGCTTGTAGCAAAAGACATTGGATTACTAAATAAAGAGAAAAATGCTAATGAAGCTAATAATAAAAATATAGATTGAATTCTTTGAATCATGTTTTTTCTGCAAAGATAAAAAGAAAAAATGAAAGATGTAAAGTGATTTATTAAATGTTATTCTTGAATTTCATTCTTAATTTTTTGTATAAAATCTAGCTTTACCCCAACCACTTCAGAAATAACATCTATTTCAAAACCTTTTAAGAGCATATTTATTACAGTTTTTCTTTGAGTGATCAATTCTCCTTGCACTATTCCTTTGTTAACTAATCTGTCATAAGTGGACATCATAACTTTTTTTACTGGGTTTTCAAAAATTTCAATAAGCTGATTCAATTTTTCATCATCAAATTGATGGACATTTAATAAATAAACAAAAATGGTTTCTAAAAAGTTCGTTCCAAGCGGATCTCCTACAAATTTTTCTGCATTGATAAATATTTTTCCCATATTTTGGGTGACATATGATTCATCCCTACCATATTTGAGTGTTAATAATGTATTTCTTAATTTCATGAACTGTGCAATTTTCAATATTCTTTCTTCCGAAAATTTGTTAATATTTGTAAAATGGTATTCAAAATCAGGCAAGTATTGTCGAAATGAATGGCCTGGAATTTCTACAATATCATCCAAGGTTTTGTACTCCCATTTTTCTTTTCCATGATAAATTACCACTGGTAAAATTAAATGTAGTTTCTGTTTACTTTTGTACATTTGTTCCCAAGCATTTAAAATATATTGCAAAAGTTGGAGTATTAAGTGCTGATCAGGATAGCTTTTGTGCTCAAATAAAAAACTGACCAATAAGTTGGTATCATTTATTGTATTTACTTGATATACAATATCTGAAAATGTTTCTTCAAGCTTTTTATTGATGTAAGATGTAGATTTTAATTGGAATGAATCAGGATCAATAATAGAACTAATCTCCTCATTGATAAATTCATAAATAAAGCCCTTGGCTACATCAACATTAGAAAACGTAGATTTGAAAAATTTATCGTGTATATTTTTATGCTTTTTCATAGGGGATTTTTTTACAAAAATAGTAAAACTTTTCAATTATAAAACTATTTGTATTAAAACAAATAATAACAAATAAAAAGTTATCAAAGATTCTTTCTAAAATTTACTAGCCCAAATAAAATATTCTAATTAATTTTTCTATTATTGATGTATGAAATTAAAATCAGTAATTATATATATAAGGTGGACACATATTTTTACATATATCTTTTTGATATATTTTGTCCAACTCTTCGTTATAAAGCCTTGACAGAATGAACTATGTCTTCATTTTATGCCCCTGCCTTCCTGCGGTCGGCAGGCAGGTTGATTTGAACAAAATCTTTTTAAAAACATACACATAAAAAGATATGTCCATCTACATAAAAAAAAAGCTAACTAACTATAAATTTCTTTATAGCTAGCTGCTTAATGCACATTTGGGGTTATGCTGATGTAAAGATATATTATTTAAAAATAGATTGCTATAACTTTCACCTATCGGTTGATTTTGATGGAATATCGGGAATATTTAATAAAATACGAAATTTCCAAAATTGATTAATATATTTCAGGGAAAATAATTTCGACAAGCGTACCTGTTAATTTAGGGTCTTGTTCCGAAAGGTCTAAAATATTGATAGAGATATCAATATCAGATAGAGATTTTAATAATGATACTCTGTCTGAAATAAGCTGCGACGATCGTGATTTCTTGTTGTTTTGAATCTTTTTGTTATTATATCCAACCCCATTGTCTTGTATAACAAAACGAATAGATTCGTCTTGATGCTCTTGTATTGATATTTGTAGAAGACCACGTCCTTGTTTTTTGTTAATTAGTCCATGGTTGATGGCATTTTCAATATATGGTTGAATCATCATTGACGGAATTTGTAATAATTCTAGGTCAATTGCTTCATCAATATCTATTTGTATATCAAAAGAATTATTAAATCGCAGCTGTTCTAGTTTGGAATAGTACTTTAATAAGTCAATTTCGTCTTTTAGTGATATAGTTTTCAGTTTAGAAGATTCTAAAACCAATCGCATCAACCTACTGAAATCCATTATGTAATTTTCCGCAATGGTAGAATTATTCTCTTTTATGAAATTATTGATCGCCAACATTGAATTTGAAATAAAGTGTGGATTTAGTTGAGACTGTAAGGATGAAAGTTCAAATTCCAATAGTTGATGGTTACGCATCAATTTATTTTTTTGATTTCTATCGTATATTATATAGATAATGAAAAAGACAATAATAAACAAACAAATAAATAGATATTGTTGTAAAATCAAGTAGAAAGGTTTCTTAATATCTAAAATGAATGATACTTGATTCGATGATGGGATTCCATGTCGATCAAAACCACGTATTGTGATTGGGTATTGCCCGATAGCAAGGCTGTTAAGTTCTCGAAAGGTTTTATCACCAATTATTGAATAGTTGGTTGTGTCACTTTTATAATAATAGTTAACTAATTCATTATAAAAGTGACACAACCAACTATTCAATAATTGGTGATAAAACCTTTCGAGAACTTAACAGCCTTGCTATCGGGCAATACCCAATCACAATACG
>CAMZLN010000152.1 GCA_947311465.1 uncultured Saprospiraceae bacterium | reverse complement strand
TTTGATTCTTCTAAAATAGTATTAGTTGATATTGATAAATTTATAGCTAATCCTCAATTTAAATTCTCAAAACAGTACGTACGAAATTTTTCAAATTTAATCCATCTTAATAAAAATAAATGGATCATTGCGGATTTTTCAAATGATGGAGTTGAAGAATACGGTAGCACATATAATGTATATATGACAGGATGCAAAATTGACTCAATTAAGATTATTGATGCGTATTATAAAATTGTTGAGCCTTGATAATAAAATAAACTTTTGCTAACTAGCGATAAGACATTTCCTAAAATTAAAAACATTTGCTTTTTCCCAAAAAAACACCGAAATTTACAACATGAAAAATTTCTTACTATTCAGTATCCTAATCATTACCCTTGTCATCTCATGCCAACCTGATGAGCCAGACACTATCATCCAAGACCTTTGTGATCAAGAAGCGGTAATTGATACGGACATATTCAAATATGATTCTAGCAGTGTAAATATTATCAGTGTAGATTTAAAACAAGATTGCCTGCACATAAAATACGGTGGTAGTGGATGTGATGGCACAACTTGGAAAGTAAGTCTTATTGATTCAGAATTTATCGAAGGAGCAAACCCTACTCGAAGAGATATTCTACTGCAACTTATTAATAAAGAAGAATGCCTAGCTGTATTTACCAAGACTACTTCTTTTGATCTATCGCCATTGAGAATTGACGGAGAGCATGAGATTGTTTTTAGTTTGAAAGGATGGGATGATGATATTACTTATTTGTATTGATTATAAGATGAGTTGTTTCTCCAAGGTCGAAACTGGATAAGAAGATGAGTTGAATTTTTAAGATTAACTTTTTTTCAAATATAAACTCTTTATTATCAAAGTCAACTTATCCTTTCGTTTGGCGAAAAAATCATCAAATCATCAAATCATCAATTTATCAATTTATCAATTTATCAATTTAATCTAAGACTCAGACTCAATCTTCAAAATCCAAAGCATCTTGAATCCCACTTTCAAAAAAATGATAATCCTTTACTACATCCGTTAAAAATAAAATAGGAGTTCGAGAATGATTTTGTTCGCCAATAATATTCTCAATTTTTGGAATTATCTTTTTTACAGCAGCATTTCTTCCTGGAGAAGATGAAGCATTCACCAATTTCTTAATCACCGCTATATTTTTTTCTGATAAATATTCCGCTCCTTCATAAATAGGTGTGTATGATGCACTAACTTGACCAAGAATCGCTTTAGAATGATTGGTCTTATTTTTTAAATTAACCACAGTCGTTCCAGCAGCCATATCCCCTATCCGTTGATTTTTTTCACCAATAGCAATTGCCAATAAAGCAACCAAACCATTCATAATTGTAAAATCGACTACTCTCAACAACCATCTCAAAAAGTAAGATCCGATAGATACTTCTCCGCCTTCTAGAGATTGAACTTGTATTTGCAAAATTGATTTCCCGGGAGTTTGACCATTATTTAAAATTTCAAACAATAAGGAATATAACATCAATGGTATAGTTAAAATTCCAATAAAAGAAATATTATCCCATGCCAAGTCAACAAAATTGTACACAATTAATATATACCCCAATTTAAGAACTCCATCAATTAGATAAGCTCCAATACGTGTCCCTAGACTAGCCGCATTGATAGTTAAAGTGACATTCTGAGCTGTATTTATCTGATAATTTGAAGACATAATCGAAATTTAATAGACAAAAGTAAAAAAAAATGGTATAATTGTGGTTAGAATATTGTTTTAAGTTAAAAATAAGTGCTTTGAAACTAGATATTTTACTCGACAGTTCGCATTCTATACGAATTTAATGAAAATATCACTTTACAATTCTAGAAAAATGATTATTAAATGAAAGAATACATTTTTATAAAAAAGAATAAGGACGAATGGAAAACATTTGAGTCGTTTTTGGAGCCCAATTCAAAAATTGACCCCGACCATTTGGCCAATTTATTTATAAAACTCACCGATGATTTGGCTTACTCCAAAACGTTTTATCCACAAGCGGAGGTAACCACGTATCTCAATCAACTTTCAGTAAAAGCATATCAGAAAATATATAAAACCAAGAAAAAAGAGAAAGGGAGTCTGAAAAAATTTTGGGCAATGGATGTCCCCTTAGCTGTACTAAAAAGTCATCGACAACTATTTTATGCGCTATTGTTTTTCGTAGGAGCTATAGTTGTAGGAATATTTTCTTCCATGGTGAATGAAAAATTTCCAAATCTTATCATGGGAGATTCTTATGTAAATATGACTACCGAAAATATCGAAAATGGTGATCCAATGGGCGTTTACAGTAGTACTGGTGAAGCAGGTATGTTTCTAGGCATATCCACCAATAATGTCCGTGTATCTTTTATGGCCTACGTTTTAGGAATATTTGGAAGTTTTGGATCAGCCTATATGTTGATACAAAATGGAGTAATGGTAGGAGCTTTTTTAGCATTTTTCATTCCACATCATCTATTTTGGTTGGCTTTTTCAACTATCTTTATCCATGGAGCGCTTGAATTATCGGCTATAGTCATAGCAGGTGGAGCAGGAATCGTATTAGGTAATAGTATTCTTTTTCCTGGTACTTATTCCAGAATGGACTCCTTTAGAATGGGTGCAAAAACAAGTATTAAAATCATCATTGGATTGGTTCCTGTTTGGATTATGGCGGCAATTCTCGAAAGTTTTGTCACTAGACATTATATGGAAATGGGTGGATTCGTACGAACAGCTATTATATTGATTTCCTTTGCTTTTATCATTTGGTATTTTGTGATTTATCCGAGAAAGTTTAAAGGGATGATTTAAAATAAAAAATAATTTCACAATTTCAAAATGCTAATAAAACTCGAAAAATAAATCTAAGAATAGAAACCAAGCTGACATTTGAAATAAAACGTAAATTTTGAAGTAAAAAACAAAAAACATAACATGGAAAAAATAATAATCAAAAAGAAACGAGAATTTGGAGAAATCATTGAAGATGCCATCAAGCTATATCTACGAAATTTTAAACGTATAGTACCTGGTGTATTAAAAGTCGGACTCATACCCTACATCCTAGTTGTAGGCGCATCCCTGCTTTTTCTTCCAGCATTACAAAATTTCATTCCTGGAAGCAAAGGAGCGTTTGCCACACCACAAATTTTACAATTAGCCGCTGCTACAAGCGGACTAATGATTGCCGTAATGATTGCCGTTTTTATCAGTCAGATATTCATCTACTCCTATGTCTTTAAATGGGCAGAAGATTATTCAAATACAGATGATTTGCAAGCAGCAACACTTGGAGAAGACTATCAAAGTAATGTAAAAATCGTATTGGGTACTACTTTGAAATTGATTGCCCTAGGTATTGCTTTTTTTATCGCAACACTATTAATTACAATGCTTCTTGGGCTTTTATTAGGCACTTTTGCTGGAATTCTTTATTTACCTATTTTTGGTTTCGCAATGTACTATTCCATAATTATAAGTTTCATTTTTTACGTCAGAGTAAACGAAAAAATATCTTTTTCTTCCGCCATAACAAGATGTCAAGACATCATAAAAGGGCATTGGTGGCAAACCTTTTTTTTAATAATTGTCACAGCTTTAATAGGTATGGTTGTCAATTATGCATTTTCTATTCCATTTGGAATTATCTCTGGAGCAGGATCTTTATTAGGATTAACATCACTCCAACCCATTTTATTGGTTGCTCAAACATTACTTTCTAATATTACCACATTAATTATCATGCCTTTTTCTATATTTGTAATTATTATGCAATATTATAATCTAACGGAGTATCAAGATGGAACAACTTTAGATAAAATGGTAGACAATTTTGATAATATCGAAGATGATTTCTTTGAAAATGAAGGAGATTTTTAAAATAAATTTGTGAAAATAAAATTACTCATATTATTTCTATTACTTGGGTTTTGTTCTTATGGACAAACCTATGATTCTTTGGATATCCGAATTTTAGACACCACTTTAATTCAGGAGTATTCTAAACAATCTGCATTTACATATTTTGATGAGCAAATTATAGAAGACGGAGAGTCATGGATTGAAAAATTGTTGAAATGGATAGGAAATACTGCTTCCAAAAGTCCAGATTTTACATTAAAACCCATCTTTTATGTCATAATGATTGGTACTTTATTTGTCTTTCTATATTTCCTTTCTAAAACAAAAATGGCGGGTATTTTCGAAAGAAAAAAATCTAAAAAATTATTAGAATTATCCGCAATTCAAGACGATATTCGAGAAGTTGATTTTAAGCATTTAATACATCAAGCTGAAGATTCAAAACAGTATCGCTTAGCGGTAAGATTCAACTTCAATCATTTATTACAAAATTTAAATTCTAAAAAAATTATTGATTGGGCAGAATACAAAACCAATTTTGATTTCCTAAATGAAATAAAAAATAATTATCAAAAAAATGAATTTCAATCTCTATCCAACACCTATGACTATGTTTGGTATGGAGAGCAATCTATTGATGAACAGGACTACGCATCTTACAAAAACCAGATTTTTAACCTAATTCAAAAGATTTCATAAATGGCATCGAATAAAAATCAGGGTTGGTATTTCATAGCGGGATTGTTGCTGCTCATCATGATTATTGCGTGGATGATACCCAAGCCAGCAGATTGGACCATTTCGTATAAAACCAAAGACAAAATTCCTTATGGTGGATATATTATTGGTCATGAAATCGATCAATTATTTTCAAATGATAGTGTAATTCATGTAAATCAGCCCATCTATAATGTCGTTAAAGGATTGGATAGCAATCAAAATTATAACTATTTTCTTATTGCTAAACGTCCAGATTTTTCAGAATTAGATATAGAAAAAATATTTAGTTTCTTAGAAAATGGCAATCAACTTTTTATCGCTGCTGATAATTTTTCGAATAATTTTTTAGATACTTTCGGCGTGAAAGTCAATGGATTCGATTGGGGAATGTTGCAAAAGGAACAATTAGATTCATCTTATTGGGAATTTGTCAATGAATCTTTATCACCATACAATGGAACAATTCCAACAAAACGCTATGGACGTAACCATTTCATAGAAATACCCTCCTACGCAAAAGTTTTAGCAAAAATAGAAGATGAAATTACATTCATAGAAATACCTGTTGGGAATGGCAAACTCTTTTTACATTCCCAACCTTTGATGTTTACCAATTATTTTTTACTTTCGAAAAATACATCCGAAATAGCAAGTGTTTGCCTTTCTCATTTGCCCAATCAAAAAACGATTTACGATGATTATCATCAACAAAAAAGAGAAATAACCCAAATGTCAACTTTGCAAGAAATTCTAAATCGTCCTCCTTTAAGATGGGCATATACTCTATTTTTTGTGAGCATTTTTCTATTTATGTTTTTTCATGCAAAACGTACCCAAAGAATTATCCCAATCATGAAACCACATAAAAATGAAAGCGTTGGTTTTGCAAAAACAGTGGGTGATTTATTATTTCAAAATAGTAGTAATAAATCCATTGTAAAAAAGAAAACCAAGTATTTTATGCAATATCTTGCATCAAAATTGAATATACACGAAGAACAATTGAATCAAATTGACATTGGATTATTGGCAGCAAAATCAGGACACAGCCAGCAATTTATTGAAAAATTGATGCAAAAAATGAAAGATCTAAATCAAAAATCGGTAATTCCTCATTTACAATTGATGGAATTTACTAAAGAACTAAATAAATTTTATAATCGAAGTTAATCAACCAACTTCATAGTGATTAAAAGAATGGAAAATTTTGAAAACAGAATTCCTTTAGATAATGTCAAAAATAATATGGCATTAGTGACAAGTGAATTGCAAAAAATAATCGTTGGACAAGAGAAAATGATCAATTTATTGCTCATTAGTTTATTGGCAGATGGTCACGTATTGATAGAAGGATTTCCAGGATTAGCAAAAACAATTACGGCAAAACTCTTGGCAGCATCCATCGATTGTGAGTTTAAAAGACTACAATTTACTCCAGATATGATGCCTTCAGATATATTGGGAACTTCAATTTTTAATTTCAAAACATCAGAGTTTGAAACGAAAAAAGGACCCGTATTTACCAATTTCCTTTTAATAGATGAAATCAATCGGTCGCCTGCAAAAACACAAGCCGCATTGTTTGAAGTGATGGAAGAAAGACAAGTTACCCTAGATGGAACCACTTATAAAGTACCCTTGCCCAATATGATTATTGCAACACAAAATCCGATTGATATGGAAGGGACCTATCGCCTACCCGAAGCACAAATGGATCGTTTTTTATTCAAAATAAAAATAGATTATCCTAATGCAGAAGAAGAAACTCAGATTTTAAAAATGCAGCACAAAATCGGAAGTGGATCTAAGTTGGAGCAAATAAACAAGGTATTATCCAAAGACTCCATCATCCAATTTCAAGGACTTACCAAACAAGTTCAGGTAGAAGAACATTTATTTGATTTCATTTCGAAAATTGTTCAAAAAACAAGAAAGCACAAAGATATCATGGTCGGAGCATCCCCAAGAGCTTCTATTGCAATGTTGGAAAGTTCAAAAGCCAATGCCATTTTAAACGGACGAGATTTTATCACTCCAGAAGACATCATTTATGTGTGTGAAGCGGTGTTGAACCATAGAATAATATTGACCCCAGAAAAAGAAATGGAAGGGAAAACACCAGAAATGGTTATTCAACAAATCATCAGAACGGTTGACGTACCAAGATAATAAGAATGAAAAGCATATACTTAAATACTAGATTTTTTCAAGTCATAGGAGCTCTAATTGTAGTCTTTATTTTAGGCTATAGTTTGTCGTTCCTATATATTGCTGCTCAATTCTATTTATTGTTTTTATTGTATTCTTAATTTTTGATATATTTCTATTGTTTCGTGGCAAAGATCAGGTTTCAGGGCAAAGAATTGCTCCGAAGAGACTTTCGAATGGTGATCAAAATAAAATTACCCTTCAATTACAAAACAATTATCCATTCAAAGCCAAATGTACAATTATTGATGAAATCCCCATTCAATTTCAAAGAAGAGATATCCATTGGGAAACAGAAATTGATGCACAAAAAGATAAATTATTTCAATATGAATTGCGTCCAATTAAAAGAGGACATTACAAATTTGGAATCATTAATATTTTCATATACTCTCCTATTGGTCTGATTCGAAGAAGATTTAAAATTGGAAAACCCGTTACCATTCCCGTTTATCCGTCCTATTTACAAATGCGCCAATATGAATTTTATGCATTTGCAAGTCGATACAATAGCTATGGTCAACGACGTGTCAAACGTTTAGGACATAGTTCTCAATTTGAGCAAATCAAAGAATATATACCCGGAGATGATCCCAGAACCATAAATTGGAAAGCTACAGGTCGTGTAAATAAAATCATGGTCAATCAATATCAAGATGAAAAAGCAAGACCTATTTATTGTATTATTGATAAAGGTCGCCTGATGAGAATGCCTTTTGAGGGGATGAGTTTATTGGATTACAGTATCAATGCTTCTTTGGTTTTGTCCAATATTGCAATTCATTCAGATGACAAAGCGGGATTAATGACTTTTTCCAAGAAAATGAGTTCATTTATCAAAGCCGACAAACGGAATGTCCAGATGCAATTGATTTTAGAGAATCTTTTTGGACAAAGAACACAGTTTTTAGATTCAAATTTTGAATTATTATATGGATTTATAAGTCAGAAAATCACACAAAGAAGTTTGCTTTTAATGTTTACCAATTTTGAATCCTATAGCGGATTTGAACGACGCCTCCCCTATTTCAAAGCAATGTCCAAAAAACATTTATTAGTGGTCATTTTCTTTAAAAATACAGAATTAACCGATTTAGTCAATGATACCCCCAATGAATTACGAGATATTTATCATCAAACTTATGGCGAACAGATTCTGTATGAAAAGCAATTGATTATCAATAAACTAAAATCACTAGGGATATTGACTATTTATACGGAGCCCGATAATCTTACGATTAATACGATTAATAAGTATTTAGAAGTAAAGTCTCGTGGGATTTTGTAAATTTTGATGAGAAGATAAGTCGTTTCTCCAAAGTTAAAACTGGATAAGAAGATAAGTTGAATTTCTAAAAATATATTATTAGAAAAAGAACAAGTAAGAATAGCAATTCGTAATTCGTAATTCCTAATTCCTAATTATTAAAACGGATTTAGATTATGGTGAAAATGAGTTTATTGTTTAAAACAAGTCATCGTTAGAAAAGGAACAAGTAAGCATAGGCATCAGTAACATATGCAATCCTGAAAATTAAGTAATCCTGAAAATTCTGATTCAGACAAAGAATTATTAGAAAATAAACAAGCAAGCATAGGCATCAGTAACATATGCAATTCTGAAAATTAAGTAATCCTGAAAATTC
>CAMZLN010000151.1 GCA_947311465.1 uncultured Saprospiraceae bacterium | reverse complement strand
TCCTCCCAAGGGTTTAATTTCAATTTTTCCATTATTTCCAGTGGTAGGATTTTCTGTTATTACTTCGGTACTGATTTTTTCAGGTTGAGATATTTCAATAGATTCAAAAATAGAACACCCATTTTTGTCATTGATGTAGATGGTATAGTTTCCTGTGTCTAAATTATTGATTTCATTTTCACCGTCAATTTCACCAGACCAATCATATTGATATGGCGGTGTTCCTGATAGAATATCAATCTGAATATTTCCATTCATTGCACCAAAACATGTGATTGAAGACGAATTGCTGGTAACTACTAATTCAGGATAATTGATTATATCGACTTCATCAATTTGTACACACCCATTGGCATCTGTAACCGTAATTTTGTATAATCCATCTTCTAAATTTGAAATTTGGTGAGTAGTATCTCCAGTGTTCCAAGTGAAGTTGTAAGGTGGCGTTCCACCGTTGGGTTGTATAAACGCCCAAGATGTTTTTTCTCCACAATTGTTGATTCCATTTATCATTGCATCTAGTGCAGGAAGGCTATTTACTTCAAAGCTAAATGTTTCGGAACAACCATTAGGATCTAAAATTGTCAATTCGTAAGTTCCTTCTGATAGGTTATCCAGCTTGGCAGTATTGTTTCCATTGCCCCAATTATATTGGTATGGTTCCTCTCCACCAGAAATATCTACTTCAATACTTCCCGTAGATTTCCCTTCACAAATATTATCTATTATAAAAGCCGTATCAACTACGATAGGATTATTTGGCATCACTAAAATACTATCTTCAACTTGACACTCATTATCGTCAGTAACAGAAATATAGTACCATTTTGATTCATTAATTTGAATGGGGTTTGAATTTTCTCCATTATCCCATTTTATAAAATGCTCTCCTGTGCCGCCATGTACATCAGCAAATAAATCACCATCTGCCCCATCACAATCAAATCCTTGGGTTTCAAAATCAACAACAATCTGATTGGGATTATGAATTTTGTAAGACTTGACTGTAGTACAACCTTCACTATCTGTAACACTCAATGTATAGAACCCTTCCCGTAAATTTTGAATATAGCCCCTATTTCCATAAACGCCCCAATTGTAAGTGATCGGTTTTTTTCCACCTAAAGCTAAGACAGAAATAATTCCATCATTTGCATTATAGCAACTAATATGATTAACACTTTCTGCAATTTCTAAATCTTCATTGATACTAACAAAAGCTGTATCCGCTAGTTTGCATCCTCCAGACGTGGTAATCGTTACTATATAAGTTCCCGATTCTTCCACTAAAATAGTAGGTGAATAGCTACCATCATCCCAGAGATAAGCATATTGACCTAATCCTGGAGAAATTTCTAAAGGAGAGCAAGAATAAATAGAGTCTTCAAGAGTGGACTCTGGTGTTGGTTTAATCACATAAGTAATTTCATCCGTAGCACTACAACCCGCCGTATTGGTAACTGTAAGCGAATAGTCTCCTGAATTTTCAATCCATATTTCTGAAGTAATTGCCCCAGTTGACCACAAATAGGTCGCTGCTTCAACATTTGCTTTTTGAAATCTAGGACCACAAACCGCTTTATTATCCCCTAATCTTACTTCAATTTTAGGCAAAATGGTAATAGAAACGGTATCTGTATCAGAACAACCAATATTATCAGTTACCGTTATTGAATATATCCCTGATTCTGTTACTTTAAGAATTTGTGAATGATCACCCGTTGACCAATTATAGTTTGCATTTGAAAGTCCTGAATTCAAATAAATATCTTCACAAGAAGTGGTATTTTCTCCAAGTTCAATGTTCAAATTTCCACTCATTTCGATATGGATAGTATCTTGGCTTGAACACCCTAAATCATTGGTGACAGTTACCGCATAATCTCCTGAATTTTCAATAAAGATACTGGGTGTACTGGCACCCGTTGACCAAGAGAAAATCATATCATTAAGATTGGTACCCAGATCAAAGGCAGCACAAGTAGAAAAATCTTCCCCTAAATCTAGATTCGGATTTTCTTGAATAATCACTTGAATAGAATCGACCGTAGTACATCCTTCAGCAGATGTTACCGTAATAGAATAGGTGTCAGATTGATCTACGGAGATTGTTGGATTTGTATTTCCTGTACTCCAAAGATAAGTAGCGTTTGGGTTTGATGCATCTAGTTCAAGCGTAGATTTTCCACATACTTGTTGAATGACTCCAAGATTTAATTCGGGAATTTCTCCTGTTTTTTGAATTGTGAAATTGGAAATAATATTACAAACATCATCAGAAATAGTTACTTGATAATCTCCTTCTGGTAAATTGGTTCTATTATTTAAAGTACTCCCATCTTCCCATAAAAATGTTGGAATACCAATTTGACCTGAAGGAATAAGGTCAACACTTGCGAGTCGTCCACATTGATTAGGTTGAATGATATTTGGTGAAACATTTAGATTAGAAACTAAAATATCAATTGATTTTTGAATGGAACAACCTGATGAATTGGAAATGGTCACCGTGTGTTTTTTTGATTGATTTGCAATGATAGCACGAACAGCATTGGTATTGCCATCATCCCATAAATAATTGCAAGAAGGACAATCTACTGCTGTCGCATTAAACTCAACAGATTCACCTTCACACACTATTTCTGAAGTTTTAAGATTACTAATAGGGTAGTCATCTGTAGCAAATCGCATCAAATAGAAATCACTTCCACCTTTATTTTCTCCTGATTCATCATCGGCAGATTCTGTATATCCACACAGCAATAAATCATTTCCTTGCAAGGTCATAAATTTGATTTGCTCTGATAAAGAACCACCATAAGCATGTTTCCAGTCAATTTCTCCTAATTCATTTAGATGAACAAACCAATTGTCAAAAACTCCATTATTAGAAGTAAAGTCACCATCAATAGATTTTGCAAAGCACGAGAAAAAGTAACCACCAAAAGGAGATTCAACAATTCCAAATGCACCATCATCTTCGGATCCTCCATAAGTGTTCAACCAAATAATATTTCCATTTGCATCCAACTTAGCAGCCCATGCATCTAAATTGCCATTTGAATTATTAAATAAGCCATTATTGGAAAGTGTTGTTCCTGAAACAATGATTTTGCCATCAGAAGTATTTCTTATTGAGTGAATATCATCTTTATTTGTTCCGCCAATAGTTTTCATCCAAATCAAGTTGCCATTCATGTCAATTTTAAAAATCATTGCATCTGTATCTCCCATATTAGAATTTACATCTCCATCATTTGAATGTGCATTTCCAATTCCGAGATAGCCACCATCTAGGGATTGTATAATTTGAATTGCATAATCATTATTGGAACCGCCAAGCGTTTTTGACCATTCAATAGCTCCGTCTTTATCAATTTTCAAAATCCAAACATCTGACATGCCTTTATTTTCCAATACATCAATGTCACTAGACTCCGTTGATCCATAAACGATATATCCGCCATCAGTAGATTCAATTATGGAAAATGCATTGTCCACTTCAGAACCCCCATAGGTGTTTTGCCAGATAATTTCACCTAAAGGATCAATTTTCACAATCCAAAAATCAAGTGAGCCATTATTGGCGCCACCAAGATCTCCATTCATTGAAACACTTTCACCACATAAAAGATAATTTCCATCACGATCTTGAATGATAGATTTTCCAGCATCAGATGAGCTGCCCCCGTAGGAACGATTCCATTCTAAATTTCCTTGTCCATCTGTTTTTACAACCCAATAATCGGTATTAAAGAAATGATTATCAACATCGCCATCTCTTGAAAGAGAATGTCCAATAGAAATTGTTCCGCCGTCATTTGTAGCAGTAATCCCATAAGCAACTTCGCTTTTAGAGCCACCAAAACTCTTAATAAATTGCAATTGGAAACTATCACAAGAAAGGCTTTGCGCCTTTAGATGAGATGTGTTAATCAAGAATACGACAAGTAGAATTGCCTGAATTAGTTTATAGGATATGTTCACAGATGATATTTTTAGGATTCTATTCCAGCAAATAAAAATACATATTTTTTTTCACAAAAGAAAGGGTAAAAAAAGAATGATTAAAAAGAATGATATATAACGTATCAATAATTTTTTGTCAAAACGACTTTCTCTGAATAGGTTTCGTTTAAAGTATAAACCAATAGATAATAAATACCATTGGAATAATTGGACAAATTTACATTAATTTTAGATGAAATATTATTATTTATTATAATTTGTTCGCCTAACGCATTGAAGATGACCACACTTTGGATTTTGTCGCCCATAGATTCGATTATAAAATCTCCACTAGTAGGGTTTGGATATATATTTATTAAGTCTGAATTTTGAATATCATTGACAGCAACCTCCATCAGGGTAATGGTTGTATCTTTTTGACAACCATTTGCGTCAGAAACCATCACATTGTAGATGCCTTTTCCAAAATTATTATGGATTGGACCAAGGGTGCCATCATCCCAAACTATAGAATAATCGGGAGTTCCACCAGATGGAGTTACTTTTATAAAACCATCATTATTTCCAATGGTTGGGTGTTGTACATCCACATCTAATTTCAAAGGATTAGGTTCGTTTACAATATAAGTTTTAGTTTGTTCGCAGTTATTCTGATCCTTAGCCACGACTACATATTCACCTGCTAAAAGTTCATTAATCAATCCCGTTGTAGATGTATTTCCATTTAATGTGATATCGTAATCTGGTATTCCACCGGAAACAATAATAACGATTGAACCGGTATTTTCACCAGCACATTTGATATCATTTTCTGTACCTAATATTTTCAATTTTGTAGGTTCTTTCACAAAATAGTTCCTTGTAAGCGAGCATTGGTGATCATCCGTTACAGTTACATAATATTTACCAGAGGAAAGATTACTGATTTTTGGAGTCTTTTTATCATTACTCCAATCGAATTCATAAGGGCTAGTACCACCAAGGATAGATAGCTCAATATGACCTTTCATTTCATCTGCACATAAATTATCTACTACATTGGGGGTTACAATAATTTGATTGGGTTGAGATATAGTGAAAGATTCCATACTTGAACACCCCATGATATTTGTAATTGTGACAGAATAATTTCCTGCAGGTAAGTGCTCAATAATAGGTGTTTTAAAGTTATTGTAATTCCATTTTATGGTATAACTAGAAGTACTACCATTTAGACCTAAGTCAATTCTACCATCATTTTTTCCATAGCAAGAGATATTGTCAATTGAAGGAGAAAAAGAAATGCTATTTTGAGCAATTTCAAAAGATTCAATTAATGAACAGCTATTTTCGTCTGAAATAGTTACTGAATAAAAGCCTTGATTTAAATTCGATCTATTTTTTGTAGTTATCGCATCATTCCAAAGATAGGAATAATTTCCAACCCCACCGCTAGGTGATAACGCAATAGATCCCTTTGTATTTTGACCACAAATATTTTCGATTGTAGCTTCATTGGTCAATGGTTCAGGTTGAGTAACGTTAAATGTTTCTTCGTAGGTACATTCAATTGCATCAGTAATGGTCACAGAATAAGCTCCTTTGTATAAATTATAGATGTTAGTACCCAACTGATTGTTACTCCATTTATAATCAAAAGGACCAAAACCCGATGAAACAGAAAGTGATATTTTTCCAGTATTTGCTCCGTTACAATCTACAGGAGTTATGGTTTCGGTAATATTCGGTTTTGTAGCAACAGATATTTTTATATTATCAGAATCTTGCAATCCTGCTTTTGTTACTGTTACAGAGTAAGTCGTTGTTGTAGTTGGACTGACCGTGATTTTTGGATTTGTTTGATTAGTACTCCATAAATATGTACAATTGGTACAATTAGGAATAGTAGCATTCAATTCGATGGTTTCTCCTTGACAAATGGTTCTATCTATCCCTAAATCAACATTGAGTATAGCATTTCCTTGAAGTTTAAACACCCAAGCATCATGATTTCCATGATTACTGGATAGTACACTATTTTTTGAGTTGGTTGAATTAATTATTACAAATCCACCATTGTTATCAGGAATAATTTGAGATAAAATATCGTTTTTGTCACCACCATAAGATTTCTGCCATTCCAAGTCACCTTGATTATTAAGTTCAAAAAGCCAAGTATCAAAACCGCCATTTGTAGATGAAATATCACCATCATACGATATGGTTCTTCCTCCTACAATCACTCCATTATTTGATACAGAAATCGAGCTACCAAAGTCATAATTAGAGCCACCAAAGTTTTTTTGCCAAACGATATTTCCTGTACTCGAAATAGTCGCCACAAAAACATTATTATCAAAGGTCTTTTGAATACCTGTTGCATCGAGATTTAAAATCCCTTTTGTACCTGTAAAAACATATTGATTATTTGCAACTTCACATATACTTGCACCTATGTCCATTGATAGTCCACCATAAGTTTTTGACCAAGACATATCACCCGTTCCATTCATTTTTACAATGAAAATATCGGATTGACCTATAAGATTGGGAACATCTCCGTCATTTGAACTCGTCGTACCTACTGCAATCATACCCCCATCAGATGTTGGTATTAATTGACTTAGTTTTTCAGTAAGAGAACCACCATAGAATTTTTCCCATAGTTGATTTCCATTATCATCAAATTTGAGTATCCAATAATCCCCTAACCCATTCGAATGATTGGCGGAAAAACTTGTACCACCCAGTACATAACCACCTGTGACGGAAAAAATACTACTTGGAATATCAATACCAATATCTCCATAAGATTTTTCCCAAATGATAGTCCCTGTGGACGAAATTTTTAAAATCCAAGATTGGTTGTTTTTTACACCTGCCAATATATACCCATTGTCAGATAAACAAATTGCATATCCAAACTCATCTTCGTTTGAATCCCCATATTTCTTTGACCATTGTTGATTTCCTGAAGCACTTATTTTGACTACCCACAAATCTGATTGGTTATTATTATCTGATGTTCCAATAAAAATGTAGCCATCATCACTCGTTTGAATAATATTGGTTGGAACATCCATTCCATCGCTCCCCAAAAGATTGGACCAACTAGTAGCGGGTTGCGCAAATAGATTTTGAGAAAAAAAGATAAATAGGAATAGGAAGTGAAATATTGAGTTCATCGGATTTTTTATTAAGAACGCAAAGATAAACATCTATACGTATCAATCAAAGTTTGTACAACAAGAAGTTGATTAAAGGTTGCAAATATACCCAAAATAGAGTATTTTTTGTTGTAATATTTTATTAAAATCAATTTCTAAAGCGATTTTATTGTATTTAACAAAAAAGCGTACTAATTTTATGTTTCCTAAACACTTCAACATAAACATGATAATACATAAAAAAATCTTACTTCTAATATTTTTAACTTCTTCTTTTTTAAGTTTTGGTCAACTCAATGTAATTGCAAACCGACCCGAAGCAACTTATCAAATAGGAGAGCAGATGTATTTTGAAGTGACAAGCCCATCATCTAGTGAGATAAACTATTCTATCATTTACGATGATAAGACTCCTGTGATTTCAAATGGAACCGTCAAGGTTACTTCAAGTGGCACTGCTCGTATCCCGTTTACATTAAACACAGCGGGATTTGTAATTTGCAATGTGAGCCAAGATGATAATTTCAGTAAAGCAGGAGCAGGATTTTCTCCATATAACATTATGCCTTTTGAAGATGAGCCAAGTGATTTTGATCAGTTTTGGAATGGAATGAAAGCTCAATTGGCAACAATCCCAATGGATGCTCAAGTCTATTTCCTTTCAGAGACGCAATATTCTAAAACATACAAGATGTCACTTGCTAATATAGAAGGTCGTCGTGTCTATGGGTATATTACTATTCCAAAAGGGGACGCTCCCTATCCTGCGGTATTGACAGTGCCTCCTTATGGAAATGGAGCAGACCATGTACGGCCAGAGCCATTTTTGGCTGAGGTGGGTGGTTTTATTTCAGTAACAATTTCTATTCACAATGCAGATCCTGCGGTTGGGGACCCCAATGCATATATGCCAAATGACGTATCTACGAAAGAAGGTAATTATTATAGATTTGGGTTAATGGGAGCTGTACGGGCGATTGATTATATTTATACGATGCCTGAATTTGATGGACAAAATCTAGCGGTTACTGGTATTAGTCAAGGTGGAGGGTTAAGTATATCTGTTGCAGGGCTTGATTCAAGAGTAGATGTATTGGCTTGTGGTATTCCTGCATTGTGTCAAAATTCAGCATTGAAATATGGAAGAGCAAGTGACAATCCCTATTTTGTTTTTACATCTAGAGTGACGGTAGGGACCGCAGTACATGAAGCCGCTACGGTTCATGCTACAAAATACTATGATGCAATGAATTTTGCAAAGAGATTTCACGGTCCAAGTTTGATGAGTATGAGTTTAGAAGATACCGTATGTCCAACAGATGCAGTATTTGCTGCCAATAATCAATTGATTGGGAAAAAAATAATTGTACAAGAACGAGAATTAGGACATGATATTCATTATTTTTGGGCTGGGCGTTTCAATTTTTTCAAGAATTATTTCAATATGATTCCTCCAATTACATCTATTGATACAAAGGAAGGGCATTTTATTGATGTGGGAGGAGATTTGACTACATCTATAAATGCATCGGTTGCTTTATCTGGAGTTACTAAATTTGAAAATGTGGTAAACGTAGATTTTCCTGTAAAGTGGTCAAAAGTAAGTGGCCCTGGAAAAATATCTTTCAGTAATAACAGCAATAGAACAACAACAGCAACTTTCTCTAAAAAAGGAGATTATCTGATTAAAATGGAAGCAATTGATGATGCTTTATTATTGGATGATGTCGATCAGAGAAGGGTGATTATGATTGATTATTTGAAGGTGCATGTAAATTAAATCCTACTGACACTCCTTCCAACGATGGCAATCTACCAAATGATCATTGACCATTCCTACAGCCTGCATGAAAGCGTAGACAATAATTGTTCCTACAAATTTAAATCCTTTTTTCTTTAAAGCTTTGGACATAGCATCTGATTCAGGTGTACTTGTGGGAACGTCTTTTGTAGTTTTAAATGTATTGATAATGGGTGTATTATTCACAAAACTCCATAGAAAACTTGAGAAACTTCCATATTCTTTTTCGATTTCCAAGTATGCTTGAGCATTTGTAATTGCGGATCTAATTTTTAGTTTATTCCTAACAATTCCAGCATTCTGTAAGAGTTCTTGTATTTTAGTTTCGTCATACATAGCCATCTTGTGCGGATCCAATCCATCAAAAGCGTTGTAATAGTTTTCTTGTTTTTTTAGAATAGTAATCCAACTTAAACCAGCCTGCGCCCCATCCAAAATAAGTTTTGCAAACAAGTCTTTACTATCATAGGTTGGCATACCCCAAACTGTATCGTGATAATCAACATATATGGGTAAATCACCACACCAAGGACATCTATTTTTCATTTTTTAGTATTTTGAAGGCAATATGCGTAAAAAAAGATAAAATAAGGAATCTTTTTCTTTAAAAACGTGTTGCTTATTATTAGTGATTGGACAGAAACTTTACCAATCACTATTAGACGATTTTTTTCTATGCAAGCACCTAATATCAAATACTCAAGACTGTATTCTGCCTTCAAATCTATTGATGGTCAGAATGAGTATCGAGAGATTATCAGATTTGTACAGCATAATGAAAAAGACATTTCGTTTTTAGAGTTTTCTGAATATTTCGATTTGATGATTTCCTATTCGGCAGCACTTTTTGAAGTTGGTAATTATCAGAAATTTTTATTTTATGTAGATAGTCTAATTGAATTATCCATTTTCAATAATATCAAATTATATAAAGGTGAAAATATTTTTCAAAAACTTCTTTTTCGGAAAGCTGCCGCAAATTTTCAGCTAGAGAAATATGATAAAGCAATTTATATTATTAAAGAATTGATCAAATTGGATCCAAAAGACCAATTGAATCAACGATTCCTTCTAAAATGTTATTTAAAAAATGTTACCCCAAAACAGAAGTTGAATCGTTCTTTTGCCATCTTGATTTTCTTGATAGTTGGACTCATAACAGGTGTGGAGCTGCTTGTGGTTAGACATTTTTATACAGACTATATTTCTTTTTTTGAATGGACACGAAATTTACTATTTCTATCTGGAGTTGTGATTTTATTTTTAGGAGATGGATGGCATCTTTTAAAGATGAAGATGAAAATAAGGAAATTTGTAGATAGCTTGAAAAAGGAACGGTGACAAAATTCACCAAAGAAACCACATTTATCTAATCACAGTTCCTAAGTGATTAATGAACAAGCATTACAACCCCTTTCTTGGTAATTGTGTCTTCTCCATTTTGAGTGAGGCGTACGATATAGGAGTACACCTCGGGTGTCATCAATCTTCCATTGTAATAACCGTCCCAACCCAATTCAATATCATTGGAAAAGAAAATCTCCTTTCCCCATCGATCAAAAATGTACATTTCATATCCTGAAACATTTTCAGGAGATAAAATAACAGGTTTAAAAAAACGATTATTACCCAAGGGAGCAAAAGCATTGGGAAAAAAGATGTCAGATTTCTTGAAAATAGTTATGGTATTGGATCTAGATTGAATTGGATATTTTACACCATCAAAACTAGTGATTTCACCTACTGCCACAATATAATACGACGATTGTCCCGTCTTAGAAACTTGATTGTCTAGAAACGATTGTTCTGTTTGTGTAGAAATTGGACTCACTTCGTTGTTTCTAAAAACTTCATAATGTTGAAAAGTAGCATTTTCAAAACTAAAAGGAGTCCAAGAGAGATTATTGGTATTCAAATCAACGAAATTTCCAGAAAGAAAAATAGATGATACTTGATTGGAAAGTAAATCTAATTTACATCCATTTTTGTCCATCAGTTGAAAAGTTGCACTCGAAGATACTGTTTCAGCATCTTCCACAGAATTTACTAGATCAGGAACTCCTACGATACTAGTTGAGCTATTATTTTTTATTAGTTGTGGATTTTTCAAGTTGATTTTTGAATTCCAAACCCAATCGATAGTTGTTTTGTCATTACTTGGAGAAATAGTGACATTGGTAATCGTCAAATCTGCCAATGGATTTGTAAAAATGTCGATAGTGTTGGAATTGATAATGAAATTGGTGTTTTTTTCAACACTCTTAATCATTAATTCAAACGCACTATCTTTTGTCAAGCCTTTTACAATGAAAGTGCTATCGCTTGAGTTGATATTTCCCCAAAGTTTCCAACCGTTATCATTGATCCATATTTCTTGGTGATCAATCTCGTTTAGTGAATTTAAATATGGATTCCACATCAAATGAATCTCATTGGTACAAGAATCTAAATTACTTTCAACAAAGGTTGTGAAATGCGGATCACCAAAAATACTTTTATTATTACATGGATCTAAACCAATGACAAAATAAACATCTGATTGATTATTGCTATCCGAATTTACATCAATATATTCTGTAGTCGTAACAGTATCTATAGGGAAAGTACCCAAAGATTGAACTTTATAAATAATATAAAATTTTGTTGCAGGATTACTACTAGGTTGCCATTTTATTTTCACTTCATTTCCTTCTACAGAAACATATTGAAGCAATGGTGTGTCAAGGATTTTGGTCGAAATAGTATCAGAATGGAGCACATCTTCTCCAGGACAATCATAATCGCTCGTCATATAATAAAAACGATCTTCATTGAAAGGATTGGCATGTAAAAAAGAAGATTGATTTGCATCTGAAATAGTTGTTAATAATTGAAACGGTCCATTTAGAGTATTGCTCCAAAAGATTTGATAGCCAATAAAATTTCCACAAGAGTTTGAAGGCGGGTTCCATTGAATGGTTTCATCATCTAAACATAATAATTCAGGCGCTTGTACTTGGCAGAATAAGAAATTCAACCAAAAACTAAATAAAAGAACTAAAATAATCCGAATTTTCATATAATCAATATTCACCACTACCTTTTTCTTTTTCTTTTCTTTTCGTCAAATAAATCTTTTTCTATTGAGATAGAAAGACATTCCTTGCTTTCCAACGATATTGATGCTGTAATTTTTATTTGATCTGATTTCGTCCAACTTTCGAGCGTGTTTTCGGGGATAGATATTAAAATACTATTGCCTTCAAACTTCGCTTCTAAATTTGGATTTTCACTTTTCTTTAACGTAAAATCAAGAACATTAGTGCCGAAATTTACTTTTTCCGTTAAAATTTCTTGAGAATACAAAATCAAACTTTCTTCTTTTGAAAGTCGAAATCTAAGCGCATTTTTACTCATTCTCAGATTCATTACAAAAGTTTTATTTTATTTCTACCCAATTCCAATTCACCATCTCTTTCTAATTGCTTCAATAATCTAGAAATAGTTTCTCTAGACGCATTGAGATCATTAGCGATTTGTTGGTGAGTTGTATTAATCATTTTAGAGTCTTTTGTAGCTGCCTGACTTGACAAGTAAGTCAATAACCTTTGATCCATCTTTTGAAAAGCGATACTATCAATGGTATTTAACAGTTCTTTAAGTCGATTTTCATAAGAAATCATAATAAAATTCTTCCAACTCTGATATTTTCTCAACCAATCATCCATATAACGATTAGGGATACCCACTATTGTGGTATCTTCATCTGCGACTGTTCGAATTTCACTTTTTTTATACATCATACAGCACGTAAAAGACATTGGACATGAATCTCCTTTTGAAATATAGTATAAGAAAATTTCACGCCCTTCTTCATCTTCACGAAACACCTTAATACTACCACTTATGATAATAGGCATATATTTGACATAGCTACCAATGTCCATTAAAACATCACCTTCTTTTGCTGTAATAAGTTTTCCTACATCCGCAATTTCATCTTGGAGTTCTCTTTCTGCAAGTTGTGGGTGATATTTTTGAATAAGATCTTTTATTGTGCCTTCGATGTGCATAGTATTTGGATTATTTATTTTCTGAAATTTGGATCATGTTTCACCATCAAATTTATCCAAACAGATCTAGCAAATCTAAAAACCCAAATGAATAATACTGCCATTAATAGTACCAAAATAAATAATGACACATTGACGGATAAATCGAAAACAAATATACAAATACCAATGACAAACAAGGAGAAAAATGCGGTCATTATATAAGAAACGAACATAGAACCAAAATAAAAACCCGGTTCTGGTTCAAATTTCTGACCACAAACATTACAATTATCGGGCATGTCAAATGGTTTTTTTAAAGATAAAGAAGATGGGTTGTCAAAAAGATTGCCTTCATGACATTTCGGACATTTCATAGCAAACATGGCCTTGATACTTTTTGTGACTTTACTCATATCGTGATATTATTTTTCGATTTTATTATTGCTCAGATTATTTTTGAAAACACAATTTTAGGTGAATTAGTTGCAAAAGTACGAGTAAAAATATAAAATAATATTTTTTGGTCATAGATAGATATCTACTATTTACTTTTTGGTATTAAAGTTGTAAATTGTGAATATGTAAACCATTTTCAAAAATAATATGCATAGTTTAGAACCTTTTTACGGTTGGAGAGATTTTTATATATCAGCAAATGATGACGCTTCTCCATTTTATAGTACGCAGTACAATGAGTTTAGTTATACCAATAAGATATATAACTATTACATTCATCCGCAATGGGATGAATTTGGTTCGCCTACGCTTTATACTAAAGTTTTGTTTGTTGATTATGATACGAAATTCGCAATTATTGAGATGATTGGAGAGTGGAATGATTGTATTACCAATGACATTATGTTTTTTAAAAATAACGTAATAGACCCTTTACAAAAGGAAGGAATTTCAAAATTCGTCATTATAATTGAAAATGTTTTAAATTTTCATGGAGATGAAGATTGTTATTATGAAGAATGGTTTCAGGAAGTATCTGAAGATCAAGGTTGGATTTGTTGTATCAATGCATTGCACCACGTAGAAGATGAGATGCACAATACTGAATTGGATCATTATTTACATTTTGGGGATGATTTCAATGATTTGAATTGGAGGACGCAGAAGCCAATTCATCTTTTCTCGAAAATTGAAATTTTAGTCAATGCTCAGCAAAAATTGATTTGGTGCTAGTTGATACACTGTAAAGGGAATTTTATTTTTTTTTGCTTAGCCGAATTTTATTTTTAAGCCATATAAGGACAGAAAGAAAATAAAGACTTTCAAAGGAAATTTTTAAAGCTTACCGAGCTTTCTGTATTCCCTTATTTTGAAAAAATGAATCTAGTTTAATGGTCTGTCTTCCTTTTCGGTAGGGCAATGACAAAAAGAAAGCCGCCAACAGGCAAGTCAGAATAGTTTTTATCTCGAATTTTTCTAACGGACTATTGAAACTACAAAATAGGGATAAAAGAATTAGTTAAAAATGTACATTTATTTTTTCACAGTTCCTAAGTAGGATTCATTTCATCAATAATCTTATCTTTGCAAAAAGAAATAAAATATGCATAAATCAGGATTTATCAATATCATCGGACAACCCAATGTTGGGAAATCAACATTAATGAATACTTTGGTTGGAGAAAAGATGTCAATCATTACCAGTAAACCACAGACAACTCGCCACAGAATTATTGGAATAGTCAGCGGAGATGATTTTCAAATTATTTTTTCTGATACACCAGGTTTTGTAAATGATCCAAGATACAAGATGCACGAGGCGATGAATAAATTTGTTCAAACGACATTTAAAGATGCAGATTTAATGCTTTTTGTGACAGATCCATTTGAAAACTATGCAGAAGATTCATATATTTTATCAAAATTAAGGCACATTGAAGTTCCATTGTATTTGGTGATCAATAAGGTGGACTTAGTTGATAAAAAGAAAATTGCATATTTAATCAATTACTGGAATGTACTTGTTCCCAATTTCAAAGACACTATTCCTATTTCTGCCTTGAAAGGTACAAACACTGATGTTTTATTGAATTTGATAAAGGAGAATCTGCCCGAAGGACCTGTTTTTTATCCAAAAGATCAATTAACAGACAAGCCTGAGAAATTTTTTGTATCAGAAATTATTCGTGAAAAAATATTGATTTTATATAAACAAGAGATTCCTTATTCATGTGAGGTTGAAGTAGAAAGTTTTAAAGAAACAACTACAAACAAGGGTGAAAAATTAGTGCGGATTCTTGCGAATATTTATGTTATCCGAAAGCAGCAAAAATCTATCATTATAGGAAAAGATGGTATTGCTATCAAAAAACTAGGCACTCTTGCAAGAAAAGATATTGAAGAATTTGTGGATTCTAAAGTTTATTTAGAATTGTATGTTCGTGTAAAAGAAAATTGGAGAAATGATGAAAAGACGTTGAATCGTTTTGGATATTAAAAAGAAAAATGTTGTCTGTTGAAAAAAGCATCAATTATTTTTCCAATTTCATTTTTTTAAAGTACATTTGCTTTTCAAGATTACTTTTGAGTATTGTACTAAATTATCTCGATAAAAACATTAAGAATGAGTGATAAATTAATTAGAGAATCAAGTAAAGGCTATTGTTTGTTAAAGTTTGTATTATTTCTTGTTTTGTTCATTTCTATGTGGGCATATATTTACTATTCGAACTATACCAGCTTATAAAACTAAAAAAAGATGCCCTGAAAGTAATTCAAGGCATCTCGATTGGATTAATACAGAACTATTTTCATTGGGTTAGTTTGCGTCAACGACTTTTCCAGAGCCCGTAATATTTACATCTAACTTTGGGTGTCCTTTGTAATAGACATCACCGCTACCTGTGATTTTTACATCTAGATTGTCTTCTGCGAATATTTCAACATCGCCACTTCCTGAAATCGATATCTTCGAATCATTTGTATTCAAATCAAAGGCTTCAAGGTCTCCACTACCGGATATTCGTAAATCAAGAACATCCATTTTACCATCCATTTTTATTTTTCCAGAACCAGAAATTTTTGCTTTTACATCATCTGCGTCAATCCCAAGATCCATATCTCCAGATCCAGATATCTTTAACTCTAAATCTTTAAGATCAAAAATATTTTCACCTACAATATTTCCTGAACCTCGGATAGATAAAAATTCAATATCAGGAATTGTTATGAAAATGGTCAAGTCATCATAATTTACGCAATCGTCAAAATCAATTTCTAAAATATGATTTCGAACCTTCATGTTTAAAATGTCGACTATGTTTTCCTGACCTTCAACTTCAACAAATTGTCTGTCGCCTTGAGTCAATTTAATATCCGCAGCAATATTAAGCGTGATACTTGAGAAATCATTTAGGTCAAATTCTTCTGTTACTATGGTTCTGTTGCCATCTACACAATCAAATGGACCTTGACCATCATAGTAAAAGCAGCTAGAATAAGAAATAATACTTAGTACTGTTATGATTTGAAATATAGTTTTCATGCTATTTTTTTTGTAATTAATAAATTTTGAATACCCTATTTGTCTTCCTTTGGATTTTGATTATTGTTGTTGTTTTTGTTGTTGTTGTTGTTGTTGTTAATGTTGTGGGCTGTTGTTGCAGTTGTTGTTGATGTTGTTATTGTTGTTGCTGTTGTACTTGTTGTTGATGTTGTTATTGATTTTATTGTTGTTGTGGTTGTACTTGTTTTTGCTGATTTTGTTGTTGTTGTTGTTGT